>JBDSBT010000074.1:0-6414 GCA_039921425.1 Gemmatimonadaceae bacterium
TGGGAGACTGGATCGCGACTGGCTACAATTTTTTTGCGGGAGTTTGGCCGGTTGCCGCAGGGCCGAATCAAATCGAGATGGTTGTGCTCGAATGGTTCCGGCAATGGACCGGGATGCCCGAAGGCACAAGCGGACTGCTTACATCGGGAGGATCAGGCGCAAACCTGACGGCGCTCGTGGCGGCGCGGCACGCAGCGATCGAGAAGGGACAGGACATCCGCAAGCTGACCATCTATGTGTCGGCGCAGGCGCATTCATCGGTCGTTCGCGCTGCGTGGATCGCCGGCATCTCGCGAGAAAACGTTCGCACGGTCGCAATGGACGACCTGTTCCGGATGAATGTCGCCAATCTGGCAAGAGTTGTTGCCGATGACCGCGCTAAAGGGTTCGAGCCTTTCCTTGTCGTTGCAAGCGCCGGTACCACGAATACCGGTTCAGTCGATCCGCTCAACGAGATTGCCGATTTTTGTGAGACTGAAAAACTCTGGCTCCACGTGGACGCGGCGTACGCGGGGTTCGCTGTGTTGGCAGACCGGGGCAAGGCAATGCTGAAGGGCATCGAGCGCGCTGATAGTCTTACTCTCGATCCTCATAAATGGCTGTTCGTGCCGTTCGAGTGCGGATGCGTGCTCGTACGTGATCCGGTATCGCTCAGCGACGCGTTTCGGATCTTGCCCGAGTACTTGAGAGACGTCGAAGCCGGCGAAGAGGAAGTGAATTTCGCCGACCGTGGCGAGCAGCTGACCAGATATTCTCGCGCGCTCAAGATCTGGATGTCGGTGAACTATTTCGGCACGAGCGCCATCACGAAGGAAATTGATGCCGCGTTCGACCGCGCGAAGCTCCTCGAATCGCTCGTGGAGTCGTCAGAACACTTCGAGACACTGTGTCCGGCGCAGTTCGGCATCTACTGTTTCCGGGCAAATCCGCGCTCAGTCGCCGCCGACCAGTTCGATGCACTCAACGAGAGAATCAACTCGAGAGTGGTCGGAGAAGGTCGGTTTCTGATTTCGTCCACGCGACTTCGCGGAAACTTCTCGCTTAGAATGTGTACGCTTGGATTCAGGACGACGGACGCCGACATCCGCGATCTGTTTGTATCGATTGAGCGCGCTCTTGCGGCGGAGCTCGGCTAAAGAGCGATTGCCGCGCGCATCCCGTTTCGCGCGTCGAGCAGCTGGCCGGGACGCCGGATGAGAACGCTGTCGTCTCTCGGAAGCTCGGCGATCCCGTTGTGAGCCCGTATTTCCTTGTCGCGCCGAATACGCATGCGGATTTCGTAGTTGCGCTTCCACTTGACCGAATCGATGTAGGGCCGCTCGTGGTACAGGTGAAGGCACGGCGTACGATGGCGCACTTGCTTGCCTGTCATCCCTGCATTCATCAGGCGTTCGCCCAACGCGCGATCGAGCCCGCCGTAGGCCATGTCGAGGTCGAAGCCATTGACCGATAGAATCGCAGCCCGCCAGGTTGACGAGTTATGACCGTTCCACGTGCGACGTGTCGGTGTCACGATGTCGAGAAGAGTGGGAATGACACCGCCGCGCATCAGCCGCAACCCCCTTTTGCCCGGAAGCCAGCCGAGCGCTCGCAACCGCGAAGCGTCCATCGCCCGGCCTGACTTGATGTCGTCAACCGTGATGGTTTGACTGACTTCGCGTGGCAACTTTATGTATCCACCAGACAGAAAACAACTGTGGCGAGCGAGGTGCGCGTGAGCTTCCACAAAATCGTCGCGCGGAATACAGTCGCCGTCGGAAAGGATGAGATAGTCACCGCGTGCGGCAAGGACGGCTCGATTGAGAATCTCGGTTTTTCGGAATCCCTTGTCCTCGTGCCACACGTGAAGAACATCCAGCCCACTGGCCGAAGCAACGCGGTCAATCACCTCGATTGTGGACGGCCCCGAGCCGTCGTCCGCGACGACAAGCTCGAAATCGGAATGTTTCTGTTGGGCATAGCCCCACATCACTTTTTCCAGCTGTTCGGGCTGGTTGTACGTTGTGATGATGACGGAAACGCGCATAGTCATAAGTTATCGTACGCGCTTCTACGCCGCGACAGGCGTTTGCCGCGGATGACTATAGTCCGAGCGAAAGCTGGCATGCGGCGAAGTTGCGGCTCCGGTCGGCGGCGATGGTGCGCGATGGGACGTCCTGGGCACCGGGTGTGATCTGACCGCGAAAGGTCGTTCGCTTAAGAACGCGCTCCATTGTTTCGAGAGCAAGCCGCGGAGTATTGTTGACTTCGCTCAAGTGCGCCAGAACTACATGAGCCAGCCCGCTATGCGAGCAGGCAGCCGCAGCGAGCGCCGCCGACCTGTTGCTCAGATGCCCCTCGCGTCCAGCGATGCGGCGTTGAACCGAAACGGGGTAGGGTCCAGTGCGAAGCATCTCGCCGTCGTAGTTCGATTCGAGAATAAGAATCTCGACCCTGTCAAGCGCGCGGGAAATTGTCTCGGTCACGACCCCAAGGTCGTAGACGATCGCAGCCCTTACTCCGCACGGCTTTCCGGTCGCAACGACAGCGATCGGTTCCTCCGCATCGTGCGATGTTGATACGGTCCGAATCTCGAGGTCACCGATCTCGATCGAGGCATTCGACGCGATGGACCTGGTGGCCGCGTCAGCTAGCCCCAGGCTGGCGCCCCTGGTTCCTTCCGTCGCGTAAATCTGCCAGCCCCATTTCTTCGCGCACGACACCGCGCCTTTGGCGTGGTCGTCATGCTCGTGTGTGATGATGACGGCTTCAATGGACTCCGGATCGACGTTGATCGCGCCGAGTCTCTTCGACATAGCGCGCGTTGAGAAACCAGCGTCGATTAAAACTCTGGTGCTTCCGGCCTGCATGAGCACGGAGTTTCCCTTGCTGCCACTGCCAAGAACGCAAAGCTTCACGCCTGGCCCTCTGACGTGCGATACGCTTCAGCCAATTGACGCCTCGACGGCTCCGACAGAGTTATGTGGCGGCGTTCCATCATTCGCTCAGCCACCTGAAGAAACTTGTCGAGGTCGTACCGGCTGCAGGGCTCGTCGCCTCCCCATGCGAACGGTGGAATTCTTTTCGGGGAAACCGCGCAGCCAAAAAAATTCGCTCCAGCCCCGATAACGCATCCGGTCGTCAGCATCGTTCCTATGCCCGTCTTCGCGTGATCGCCGATTAGGCTGCCGAGAAACTGGAGACCAGTGTCACGCAGGCCCGAGGGAGTCCAGAGCTGCACGGCGCCATAGGTATTTTTCAAGTTGCTTGTCGTCGTGCCAGCTCCGAGGTTGACCCAGCGGCCAATATAGGAGCTTCCGACAAAACCAGTGTGTCCTTTATTGGAGTGGCCGAGCATGATCGAGCTGCTCATCTCCCCGCGAACCTTGCATACGTCCCCAATCGAACAGGCGCGAATTGCATCGCCGACAACCATGCTGTTCTCGCCGATGTAACATGGACCGACAATTCGTGTGAACGAAGCGATCGAGGCGCCGCGTCGGATAAGAACGGGACCTGCGGACGCGTCGATCACGACGAACGGTTCGATGCTCGCGCCGGTTTCGAGGTAGACGGGATGATTGCCGACGATCGTCGCGTTCTGTATCGCAGCGCCCGAAAGCGACGCGCCCATCAGAGGAATATCCTCATTCAGCTGTTCGTTCAGCTGCCCGACGAGATCCCATACTTCGTCGAGCCAATGGCCAGCGAGCCTGGTTGCTTCCGCACCTTTGCCAAGCAGCTCCCGCAACTCGACGTCGCCGTTCGCGAGAGGCATCATGTCGATAGACTGTCGAAGACGCACGGCGCAGATCGAGCCGTCTGACCCGTACGCCGGGCTCGTGTCGTCGAGGCCAGTCGACAGCGAAGGGACGAACCGTGAATTCGCGATCACCGATCCGGCGGGAACTGTCTGCTCGGATGAAACGGAAGGACCTGCTCCTGGTTCATCAAACTCAGCGAGGTGAGGCGCACCGATAAAGCCGTACGCTTTCGTTCCAGCAATTTTTTCCCAGCGAGCGCGGATGATCTCGGCTCCGGCTCGGAGCTCCGACACCGGGCGTGTCAGCGCAAACGGGTCGAACTGGCGCGCCCGCGCATCGTCAAAGAGATAGAGTCTTTTCACTTCAGGTCGAGAATCTCCGGAGGAAGTGTCTCGAACAATGTCTTGAGATCGGCGGAGCGTTCCGTTGTTGTGATGAGGGTCAAGCCGTCGCGCGTGACAACGACAAGATCCGACACTCCGTAAAGGACGACCTCATTGCCTTCGGCATGCACGACATTTCCGGTCGATTCCACGGCGTGGACCTTGCCGCTGCTGACGTTGCCGGAGGCATCCCCCGCTTTTACGCGGCGCAGCGCTTCCCACGTGCCGACATCGTCCCATGCGAAGTCGCCTGACAGGACTCGTACTTTGCTGCTACGCTCCATGACTCCGACGTCGACAGAGATCGGTTTGACAGCCGCGAAAAAAGACTCCAACCCCGACTCCGTTGTGCCGAAGGCGTTTGAAACTTCGGGCGTAAGAGCGCGTACCTCGTCGAGAAACGTCCCTGCCTTCCACACAAAAATGCCCGAATTCCACAAATAGCCGTTTTGCATCATCATTTCGGCTTTCTCTCGATCGGGTTTTTCGACAAAACGCGTTACGACTCTCGACCCACCGGCCGTCTCAGGGCCGGGCTCGAGGTAACCGAATCCGGGATCGGGGCGAGTTGGAACGACGCCAACGGTGACTAGCGCGTCCTCTTCGCGAGCAGTGCGCTCTGCGGCGAGCAGTGTATCACGAAAGCCCTGGGCATCACCGATTGCCCAGTCAGCATGCACGCAAAGCATCGCCGCATCTGGTCCATCGCGCCGCTCGATTTCCAGCGCCGCCCACGCCAGTGCTGCCGCCGTACCGGCCGGCTTCGGTTCCGCGAGGATGTTTTCCCTCGGAATACTCGGCGCGATGGCGGCGACCGCTTCTGTCAGCGATGCATTCGTGAGAATGAGCGTTCGCTCTGCTGAAACGATCGGCTCGAGCCGCCGCAGGGTGTTTACGAGAAGCGGCTCGTCGTTAACCAGCGGTAGCAGCTGCTTGGGACGCTCCGGCGTGCTAAGCGGCCAGAAGCGCGATCCAACGCCCCCCGCAAGTACGACCGCCCACCTAGTCATTCGCCTTGTTCGTCTCTGCCTCGTCGCTTGCTATACCGGTGAGTTGAGCGATTAGCGCGTACAATTTTTTTGGACTGAATGGCTTCGTGATGAAATCTGTCGCGCCGCTGGTCCGAGCCTCACGCTCGTACTCTTCCTGACCCGCCGCCGTCAGAATGATGCAGGGCAAATCCTTCCATTTATCGCTCGATCGGATGCGGTCGAGCACGTCGAGGCCGCTGAGGCGGGGCATCATCAGATCGAGCACTACCAGGTCGAGATGGCACTCCTGTTCCAGGACGTCGACGGCCTCCTGACCGTCGAATGCCAGTGTCACCCTGAATGGACCCTGCTCCATCTTGATCTTGATGATTCTGCCAATGTGAGCTTCATCATCAGCGACGAGAATGTGTTTTTCGGAAGAGGTTTCTTCGGTCATTCTGGACCTAGAAAAGCCGGGCGATGGATTCGCGATGGCGGCGGACGTCGTACAGCAGACTGCCGAGGTCCGCTGCCGGGGTAGTGAGGACGCAGAGAAGGGCATCGTCGCCGACGGAGGACACGACCGCATAGCCGTTCTCCTGTTCAATCAGCGCGATGCGCATCGAACCGTGTTCGGTTGTCTTGCCGATCTCGTCGGCAGAAGCAACGATTCCGGGCACGCGTGCTGCCAAACCTTCGGCATCGAACTCCATCGTTGACTGGCTGTCGATTAGCAGGCCGTCACGGCCGAGGACGACCACTGCCTCGATGCCGGGGCGTTGACGGATGGCGACCGTAAGGTCGCGAATGGTCGGCATCAGTGCTCCATCGAATGGGATGCAAAGCTGGGCATGGCCACAAATCTAGTCAACCCTATTCGCTTGAACTGCCATGAGTTACAGGGTATTGTTGAAAACCGGGACGGCACTGTCGTCCCACTTCCTTTAATGCAGTATATGAGCCCTCGCAAATTCGCGCTCGCGATCATCGCAAGCGCCTTCGGCATGAGCGCGTGCGGAGATCCCCAGGGGATTCGCGCGCAGCTGCCAACAATTCAGGACGCTTACACGGTTTTTGCTTTGACCGGCACGCCCGCCTCGTTCCCGAGCGGTATCAATACGTACGTCCGATCCGCGGTTCGAGTGGATGGAAACGCAAATTTTGACGTCGCATTCGACCTCGATGCCACTGGGAAGGTCCTGATGTACCCGGTGCAAAAGGTGGTCACCACGCTCACGGGGGGAAGGCAGGTTGGGCTGAAGAAAGTCACCGGAACCTTCGACGCCAATACCATCGCTCCGAGCGGCACATACCTCG
>JBDSBT010000075.1:0-13214 GCA_039921425.1 Gemmatimonadaceae bacterium
GACCCGAACACTCGAAAGCTCGGAACGTTCTACGCAAGCTGCATGGACTCGGCTGGCATCGAAGCAGCCGGCGCTAAACCCCTGGCAAGAGATCTCAAGCGAATCGACGCAATCTCGACCAAGGCTCAGCTAAACGCCGAGATCGCGTACGAACATTCCATCGGCTTCTCGCCGCTGTTTGCATTCGGATCGGAGCAGGACTCGAAAAACAGCTCACTCATCGTGCTTGGATTGAGCCAGGGCGGAATCGGTCTTCCCAACCGCGACTACTACACGAAAACTGATGCTGGCTCAGAGAAGATCAAAACTGCCTACGTCGATCACATCGGCAAAGTCCTGACACTCGCAGGAGAGTCGCCGGAGAGGGCAACCGCCGATGCACGGAAGGTTATGGCGCTCGAGACGATGCTTGCGTTGGGTTCGAGGACGCCAGTCGAGCTGCGCGACCCGATCGCGAACTACAATCCGACGGCAGTCAGCGCGTTGAATACCGTCACGCCGGCGTTTGACTGGAACAAGTTCCTGCCCACGGTCGGCCTGAAAGGAATAAGCAGCGTCGATGTGGGACAGCCGGACTTTTTCAAAACGGTGCAAATCGCTCTTCAGCAGGTTCCGCTCGACGATTGGAAGGCATATCTGAAGTTCCGGGTCACCAACAGCCAGAGCCCGTACCTGAGCAATGCGTTCGTGAACCAGAATTTCGCGTTCCGTTCACAGCTCACCGGCGCAAAGACGATGCAGCCGAGGTGGAAGCGCTGTCTTCAGACAACGGATGGAGTGCTCGGCGAAGCTCTCGGGCGCGAGTACGTGAAGGTAGCGTTTACTCCCGATGCGAAGGCCAAGGCCACCGAGATGATCGAAAATCTTCGGTCGGTACTCGGTGACCGCATTCGCGGTGCCGACTGGATGAGTGATGCGACGCGCCAGCAGGCACTCGTCAAGCTCGCTTCATTCAACAAGAAGATCGGCTATCCCGACAATTGGAAAGACTATACAGACCTTAAAGTCGAGAAGGGACCGTACGCAACGAACTTCATGCACGCCCGCGCCTATGGCCAGCACCGGGATGTCGCGAAGGTCGGAAAGCCCGTGGATCGCGGCGAGTGGTTCATGACTCCGCCTACAGTGAATGCATACTACTCAGCACAGCTGAACGAAGTCGTCTTCCCCGCTGGCCGTCTGCAGACACCATTCTTCCATTCTGCTTACGATGACGGAGCGAACTACGGTGGCATCGGAGGAACGATCGGCCACGAAATGTCTCATGGCTTCGACGACCAGGGCCGCCAGTTCGACTCAAAGGGAAACCTGAAGGACTGGTGGACCGCCGATGATGCGAGGAACTACACGTCGCGCGCGAAAATGGTGGAGGAGCAGTACAACGCATACACGGTGCTCGACAGCGTACACGTGAACGGCAAGCTCACGCTCGGTGAAAACCTCGCTGACGTCGTCGGCGTTTCCCTGGCGTACGATGCACTCGAAAAGGCATTGGCCGGAAAGCAGCGGACGACGATCGACGGATTCACGCCGGAGCAACGCTTCTTCATGGCTTACGCGCAGGCACGCCGCTCCAACATGCTGCCGCAGCAGGCACTCCTGCAGATTCGAACGGACCCGCATTCGCCGGGACGCTATCGCGTGAACGGTCCTCTCTCGAATATGCCAGAGTTCGCAAAGGCATTCGGCTGTCAGGAAGGAGATCCGATGGTGCGGTCGGGCAGCATGCGCGCGAAAATATGGTAGTCACACACTGACGAGCGTCTCGATGAGCGCACAATCTGGAGCCGCGGCGGGGACGGTCAATTGCCCCCGCTGCGGTGGCGTGAACCCGGCCGACGCAGTGTTCTGCGGCAATCCCGAGTGCAAGAAAGCCCTCGGCAATTTTCTCTTTGCGGCCGAGGAGATCGAAAGGGACAGCAAGGTTCATGAGAAGGTTGCGGACCGCATCGCTGGTTTCATCGGCAATCCCTACTTCATCGTCATCCACGCCGTCTGGTTTCTCCTGTGGGTGGCGATCAACACCGGCCTCGTCACGATGTCGGCCCGCTTTGACGATTATCCGTTCGGGCTCCTCGGGATCATCCTGTCAGTCGAGGCAATCTTCATCACCGGGTTTCTGCTTATCAGCCAAAACCGCCAGAGCGCCTTCGCCGACAAGCGGAGTGAGCTGGATTATGAGGTGAATGTCCGCACATTTCGTGAGATTCAAAACGTGAAGCAGCTACTCGCGTCGATGGAAACCCGAATCGAGCGCATCGAAGAATCCCTGCGGAAACGCTAACCGACGTCAATTTCTCCGAAAAAAATGCAGAGCTACAAACACACCCAAATCAGTTGGGTTACCATCGTGGCAATCGTTGTCGGCGCGTTGTTGCTGGCCTGGGTGGGACTGATTGGCACCGCACCCAGAATCGTCCTTGAAATAACGGTTGCAGGCATTCTCCTGACGGCAATCGTCTTCAGCTACCAGACCATCGAGGTGACTGACACTTATGTCATCAGCCGCTTTGGCTTTGGCGCCATCCTGAAACGACTCGCTCTTTCCGAAATATCCGATGTGCAGTTCAAACCGAGCAGCTGGTACGATGGCTGGGGCGTCAGGCTGACGGGCAGGGGTTGGCTCTATAACGTCTCGGGACTGGGAGCTGTAGAGTTCACGATGCGCGGCGGAGGAAAAATTCGCTTTGGGACTGACGACGCGACGAATCTCATCGAAGCGGTGAGGCAGGCGATCCCGCCAGTTGCGAAGCCGGCCGTCTCGTGACCGGGAAAGCATGACGCAAGGTGAACTAATCGCCGACGAGCTCGACCGCGCACTTCGCGGCCAGGCATGGCACGGATCGTCTCTTTGCGAGCTCCTCGAGGGAATGACCGTCGAAGAGGCAATACAGCGTCCGATTCCAGCGGGGCACAACATCTGGGAAATAGTGATGCACATAACTTCATGGGCTAACATCGCCACCCGCCGGATCACAGGTGGAAAGGTCGCGCCGTACGATGGCGAAGACTGGCCTCACGCGGGTGACATGACGAACGATCGTTGGGTTGCAATTCAGGCCGCGCTCAGGCAAAGCCACGAGAACCTGCGCGAGGCGGTGGTCAGTCTTACCGAGGAGCAGCTTGCGGTGAATGCTCGAGAGAGCCAGAACTCAGTCGGCGTTCTTCTGCACGGAGTTGCGCAGCATGCCGCTTACCACGGGGGGCAGATTGCCCTTCTCAAGAAAGTAGTGGTCACCAAACACCGACGAGCCGCTCTATGACAACTACAACTTTTCGCGCGATCCGCCCAGTTGAGGGCGAGTTTCTTCCCTATTACGGGCAGTATATCGACAAGGTGCCGGACGGTGACATCGTAGAAACTTTGAAGTCTCAGGTGTCGGAAACGCTGGCGCTCATCAGGTCGATTCCCGCAGGAGACAGCGACAAGCGCTATGCCCCGGACAAGTGGAGTATCCGCGAGGTGGTCGGTCACGTTATCGATGCCGAAAGAATCTTCGTTTACCGCGCGCTTCGGTTTGCACGCGCGGATTCAACGCCGGTTCCTGGCTTCGATGAGAATACGTACGCGAAGAACGGTCCGTATTCGCATGTGAGTCTCGCCGACATCGCTAGCGAGTTGGAACACGTTCGCGCTGCTACCGTGCATTTCTTCGGAAATCTGGAAGAGCAGGCATTATCCCGACGCGGAAGCGCCAACGGCGCGGAAATCAGCGTTCGCGGGCTCGCTTACGTTCTCGCGGGCCACGAAATTCATCACGTCGGTGTGCTTCGCACCCGCTATCTGAACGCGTAATCGCGCGTCAACGAGAACAAAACTGAAAATGAATCGCCGTTCGTTCGTCCAGCGCGCCACCGTCACCGCTGCGGGATTTGGAATTCTCCGCAACGTCGAGGCGTGCGCCCCCGTGGCCGCACCTGTCGTCCTGCCGGCACCGACGCTTCTCCCGGGCACCTTCTCCGAGCTGCGCGACCGCTACTTCCTGTTCCATCTCGACAAGAATCCGGTCACTTCCACATACCTCGGTGGCGACGGATATAGCCCAACGCTCGCTGACGCGAACACGCGGTTTCGTGACTTCAGGCAGCCGTCGGTCGATGCGGAGGTGCGCTTGTACAGGGACCTGCGTGCGTCGATCGAAAGGATTCCTCCTGTTACCCTCACGACGAGAGAGCGCGCTGACCAGCAGCTGATGATGGCACAGCTCGGATTTCTCATTCACCAGAATGCGGAGCTTCGCTACTACCAGCGCGCGATCGACACATACGTGGGTGAGCCGTTTCGCGGTATTGACTGGCAGATACAACAAATGATCGAGCTGCCCGGAGGCTTGCTCGGCACCGAAGCCGATTGGCAGCAGGTCGTAGCCCGGAACATGGCCGTTAGCGGTTACCTGGAGACGGCGAAGGCGAATCTCCTTGCCGGCAAGAAGGCGGGAATCCTTCCCGACCGGCGAATGGTACAGCGCGACGGAATCGACGGCAGCAAGGCGAATGCGGAATACTTCCGCACAACGCTGCCGAAGAACGCCCAACAGTTCATCGGGACTCGTCCATTTGCGACGCCGATGATCGCGCAGATCCTTGGCTCGGGGATCGCGGCCGCAACGGCGTGGGATCAGTTCGGCGCATTCCTGTCCCAGACGTACGACGTCAACGAGACGACTGACCGCTACGCGTCGGGCGAGCTGGAATATGAGTGGCGCGTCCACAACGTTCTCCAGGATCAGCGGAGTGCGGCGGAGCTTTACGAGTACGGGGCGGCTCAGGTCGCTCTCTACACGGGTAAGATCGTAGGCGTCGCGCGCGAGTTCTCCCTGAACGCAAAAATGGGCCTGCCGTTCGGAACGGACATCAATAACTACGCGAGCGTGAAGAAAGTGATGGACTTTCTCTCGAAAGATTCGCCGAAGAACGATGACCAGCTTTTCAAGTGGTACCGCGACGCGGGATCGAGGGCCGTTGCCTACGGCCGCGAGCACAACCTTTTCGACATTCCCGCCAACTATCGGCTCGACGTCGTCCAGACTCCGCCGGTTCTCCGAAGCACCATCGACGCCGCGTATTACCCTGCACCTCCGTTCAAGAAGGCTGGCGTTGGAAAGTTCTTTCTCACACCGACAGGCAACAGTCCTGACGAGCTCAAGCTAAACAACTTCTCGTCAGTCGCCGACACGGCGGTGCATGAAGGATTTCCCGGCCACGACTGGCATTTCAAGTACATGACCGAGCACGGCAGCGAGATCTCCAACATTCGCTGGCTAACTCCAGGTGCAGTGGAAGACTCGTCGTCGATGTGGAGCGACTCGATGGCGACCGAAGGCTGGGGACTGTACAGCGAGGAGCTCATGGCCGAGCCCGTCGCCAATCACAAGTACGGTTTCTACTCGCCCGGCGAGTATCTGTACGAGCTTCAGGGACAGCTTCTTCGCGCGGTGCGTATCCGCGTCGATGTCGGTCTCCATACTGGGCGGATGAGCTTCGACCAGGCAATCGACTACTTCACCGAGCATGTGCTGTTCACGCCCGGTGCCAGGTCGAGAGCGGCCGGCGATCCGGCAGCGCGGGCAGCGTTCGATTCAGCCACGCGCGCGATCTACCGTTATTCCAAGTGGCCCACGCAGGCCATCACCTACAACCTCGGCAAGAACGCGATCATCGAGCTGAGGGAAGCATGCAAGGCGAAGACGGGCTCAGACTTCTCCGCCAGGAAATTCCATGAGCGCTTCATGTCTCAGGGTCAGATTCCAGTAGCGTTCATGCGAGATGGATTCCTCGAGGAATGCGGCGCGCCAAGCTTGATGGTTCCCCACACCGGAGTCGTCAAATGACAACACGCCGGAATTTTCTTTCTGGTATCGCGGTCGCGGGCTTGGGTGGCCGCGCGATTTTCCGTGAAAACGCGATCGGCGCGCTGACGCGCGCGAATCTCATTGCCGGTGACCAGAACCCGGAATCTCTGGCCGACGACGAGTCATACTGGAGCGAGATTCAACGCGCGTTCGACGTCGATCGCACGATGATCAACCTGAACAACGGCGGCATCAGTCCAACGCCGAGCCACGTGCTCGAGGCGATGATTCGCGATCTGCGCTTCACTAACGAGCTTCCTGTCGAGCACATGTGGCGCGTGCTCGAGCCCCGAATCGAGAGCGTCCGCCGTGATCTGGCGCGCGAGTTCGGCTGCGACCCGGAAGAGATGGCCATCACACGGAACGCATCCGAATCGAACGAGATCATGATCATGGGTCTCGATCTGAAGAGAGGCGATGAAGTCGTCGTTTCCAATCAGAATTACGGTCGTATGCTGACCGCGTGGGATCAGCGTGCGCGCCGCGAAGGCATTGTCGTGAAGCAGGTGTCGTTCAAGGTGCCGCCGCCGTCACAGAAGTACATCGTCGACCAATTCAAGGCGCTCGTAACGCCGAATACGCGAATCATCGAGCTGCCGCACATCACCAATCTCACCGGTCAGATAATGCCGATCAGAGAGTTGGTGGACTTCGCAAGGCCGCGCGGCATCGAAGTAATCGTCGATGGAGCGCATGCGTTCGCTCACTTCCCGTTCACTCGCGATGACCTCGGTGTGGACTACTATGGGACAAGCCTGCACAAATGGCTGCTCGCTCCAATTGGAACCGGCTTTCTCTACGTCCGAAAGGACAAGCAGGCGAAGCTCTGGCCGTTGATGGCCGCTGCAAAGACCCAGGACAACGACATCAGGAAGTTCGAGGAGATCGGAACTCATCCGGCCGCCAACCACAACGCTATCTCGGCGGCGCTCGCATTCCACCGCGGAATTGGCACCGACCGCAAGATCGCGCGCCTCCGTTACTTGAGAAACCGTTGGGCAAAACGCCTCCTCGCAGAGAGTCCGCGCGTGAAGGTGCTGACGCCGCTCGACAGCAAATATTCAGGCGCGATAGGCCTGGTCAGCGTTGACGGCCTGGATTTTGGAAAGCTCGGCGCCTGGCTGATTGCCAAGCATCACATCGTCAATACGCCGATCCTGCATCCGGAGTTCAACGGGCTGCGGATCACCCCGAATGTCTACACCACCGTCGATGAGATCGACACATTCGCGGACAAGATGATCGACGCGATGAAGAACGGAATAAACTAGGCCCTTACCTCGGGGGAGACTTATGTTTAAAGTACGTCCGTGTATGTGACGCCTAAACGTTCCTTGAAGCCGTATCCCACCCCTTTGGAGAACTCATGAAGAGAATCAGCACAATCGCGTCCGTTGCCGCAGTGACACTTTTTGCTGCCGCATGTTCGGAAAGCCCCTCGCTCTCAACTGCACCCGATCTTACCCCGTCGTACGCGGCAAGCGCGAATTCAGCGACCGGGGGAAACAAGCTTCAGTGCTTTAGCGGAACCACCGACGGCTACAACGGAACGTGTACGCTGATACAAAATGGCGCCACACTAAACACGGTCGACGGCGATTTGGATCCCAATAACGCTTACGCCGGCGTGTACATTCTCAACAGCAATCTCGACGGAAAGCTCGTATCTAACATCAATAAGCTGGCGTTTACGTACAGCGGAACGGGAACAACTGGCGGCTCGCCACGTATCACCGTCCCGGTCGACCTGAATGGCGACGGCTTGACGGACGATTACCTCTCGGCTGATGCGATCGGCTGCACCGATGGCACAGCGACCGCGGGCACTGTTGACGTGATCAACAATCCCAATTGCATCGTATCGCTGAATGGTGGCGGGACCTATGCGAATCTCGCGGCTTTCGTAGCTGCATATCCAACGGCCACAGTGGCGACCGACCGAATCTCATTCGTAATCGTCGATCAGCCTGGCTCGTTCACGATCACAAACGTTCAGCTCGGCAAAGGATCAGCTAAGTCGAAAGGCTGATCCTTTTCCAGAACAAAATAAAGAGGCGGACCATTTCTGGGCCGCCTCTTTTGTCTTACAACGGGTCGCCGTCCTTGCGTGTCTTGCTCCCCTTTGGCCGTCCGCCCTTTCGTGCGGCCTTTCCGTCTTCGATCATCTGATCGAACGCAGCCTTGGCATCCTTCATAAGTGCGGCGTGAGACGCACGGCGATCGCGTTCCGACCGCTTTTTCTCGGCCTGGTAAATCGCCTGAGGTGTTTTTGCTTTATTGGGCATCCAGACTTCACCGCCTCGTTGTTCGTTGTCCCGTATATCCGAACGCTCCGTCGGACGTCGCCGAGCGGAGCGCTTTGATGATCTGAATATAACACTTTTCGGGTCGTGTTTTAACCCTTTCGGCCGTCGGAAACAACGAATTCGTCGTTGCGTGGAGCGCGCTGTGCGGCTGGAACGAGCTCACCCTGAATTCGCCGAATCGCGCTCTCGAACTCCTCGTGCCGCTCCGCTGGCCACTCGTGGAAGACTTCCGAAAGCCGGAGGCGACGCGCGTCGCCGATCCTGTCGTGAACGTCGCAACCGGCTGGCGTGAGGGTGCGAGTGCCGACTGAGCCATCGTCAGATATAGTTTCGCTCACCAAACCCTTCGCTTCGAGTTCATCGATACCGGATACGAGAGTGTTCGCGTCCAGCCCGTATGCGCGCGCCAGGGATTGGACGTCGGTGTGTGGATCGTCCTCGATCCGAAGAAGAAGCCACGCTGCCGCCGGCGACATCGTGATGCCGGCTCTCTTGACCAGTCGCTCGATGTACTCCCGCTGAACGTCACGGTCTGCGACCATTCCCAACGCACGCATCACGATCGGGAACGAGTCTGTGTCGGTTGGCATCGAGAACGCCTCACCCATCTCGGTTCCGACATCACCTGCGTTCGCAGCAATCGTCGAGCGAAGCTGGCGATCGGGTAATGCGAGGGCGAGCAGGAACCCGACTACGCCAATGCTCGTTGCAACAAGAAATAGAGTTGAGAGCGATTGTGTGAACGCGGCGCCGTAAAGTATCCGGGTGGACGCAGGCAGAGCCAGGATTGCGCGCGGGTTCATTCCCGTTCCACCGGCCGCGGCTGCGCCCGCTGGCAGGAGGCGAGCCATGTGCGCCGACAGCTGCGATGAGAAGATGGCTCCGAGAGCCGCCGTTCCGACAGATCCACCAATCAGCCGGAAAAGAGTCGCACCCGATGTTGCCACGCCCAGGTCGGCATAGTCCACGGCGTTTTGAGCAGCGATGACGAGCACCTGCATTACCATCCCGAGCCCAAGCCCCAGGAACAGCATCAGGAATGAGGCGGTGGCGAGCGAGGTTTCGGTGGTCATTCTCGAAAGCAGAAAGAGACCGACTGTCATGATCGCCGTTCCGATAACCGGGAAAATCTTGTACTTCCCGCGCCGGCTAATGACCTGACCCGAAAAAATCGAAGAAACGAGCATCCCGCCCATCATCGGCAGCATTCGCAGCCCCGACGCGGTTGGGCTTTCTCCCTTTACGATTTGCAGGAACAGCGGGAGGTACGTTACCGAACCGAACAGTGCGAACCCGACGACCAGTCCGACCAGCACCGAAACGGTGAATGACGCGTTCCTGAAGAGACGAAGCGGTAGAACGGGCTCTTTCGCGCGTCGCTCGACTACCAGGAAGACGGCGAGCGAGAGAAGCGTGACGGCCACGAGGCCGAGAACCACGGGGGAGCCCCACGGGTACGCGCTGCCGCCGACGTCCGTTACCAGGATGATGGAGCTGAGCGTCACCGCAAGCAGAGCCGACCCCGCGTAATCGATTGCATGGGAGACGCGGCTGGCCCGGGATGGCAGAGTGGCCGCGAGAACAGCAATCGCCACGATACCCAGGGGAAGGTTGACGTAGAAAATCCAGCGCCAGGAGAGATGGGTCGTGAAGTAGCCGCCAATCAGCGGCCCGGCGATGCTGGCCAGCCCGAAAACCGCCCCGAAAATTCCCTGGTACTTGCCGCGTTCCCGGAGCGGAACGATGTCCCCGACGACTGCCTGCGTCGTTACCATGAGCCCTCCGCCCCCCAAACCCTGAATCGCGCGGAAGGTGATGAGCTGGGTCAGCGACTGGCTCAGTCCGCAAAGGACAGATCCGGCCAGGAAAATTATAATCGCTGTTTGAACGATTTTCTTTCGGCCATAAAGGTCGCCAAGCTTTCCGTAAAGCGGCGTAACAACTGTCTGGGCGAGGAGGTACGCCGTAACGACCCATGCGAGCCGAGATAAACCTCCGAGCTCCCCCACGATCGTTGGGAGAGCGGTGGCGACGATGGTCGAGTCGAGTGCCGCGAGCAGCATTACGAGCAGCAGGCCGCTGAACACGACACGGATCTGCGACGAAGAGAGAGGCGAGGGCGGTTGGGACGATACTGCTGGCGGGGTCACGTTGCTCTAGCGGTTGGGTGGTCCTGATCGTTGAGCAAGACGGGGACCGACTCGCCGCACGGGCTCGGACCCTCAGAATTCTGACGCCTCTAGTGGACTTCCTGTCCCGCCATCCGCGCGCGCATGAATGAACCCCGGTTCGCAGCGACGAACATGTTGCCTTCGCAACGGCAGGCGGTTGAGATGGCAACGGAGTCGCGACGCGGGTTGTATTCTAGGGTCCCTTACGGTGTCGCCACTGCCGTTGTGATCCACGTCCCCGCCGTGATCGCGTACAGCGTCCTCAGTTCTTTCCAATCGCTATATCGAGCGCATCGTCTTTGCTCCGCCACTCGAGCCAACGCTCGATTTTACTTCCGCCCAACCGCGAAGAGGCGGGCGATTGCGCTCGACCCACTCGTTCACCCTATCTTCGCCAGGCAGCTTACGCGCATCTTCACCTATCGAGAGGAAGTCCTCCGAGCTCGATTCCCATCGATGTAGGAAGTATCAACTGCATCGATGACCAACAAGGACAACGTGCTTAGTCGCCTCAAAGAGTCAACCTCCGACGCTCACGCCAGGGTCGAAGAAGCGCTTCGCCTCACGGACGACACGCTCGACCTGGGTCGATACCTCCGGCTGCTGTCGACGATGCGCAGTGTCCACATCGCGGCTGACCTTCTGCTCGCGCCGTTCAAGCCGGAGCTCGCAGCGCTTGGATACCAGCCCGCCGAGCGAAAACGAGTGGAATGGATCGACGAGGATCTTATGTCACTCGGCGGTTCGTGGCACGGGACGACTTCATCCGCGATCGAGAAATTTGAGGTAAATAGCGTCTGCGACTGCCTCGGTATGATCTACGTCCTGGAAGGATCCACGTTGGGCGGCCAGATCATCGCGTCTGCCGTTGCCCGATCTTTGGCGTTAACGCCTCCAAATGGTTGCAGGTATTACATCGGCTACGGTTCTCGTACCGGGTCAAGATGGAAGGAGACTCGCGATACTATTGATGGGTACAGCGCTTCATCAGCTGAACGTGAATTGGCAATCGATACGATCATCGGCGCCGCGAACAGGGCGTTTGAAACGATACTTTCGGAAGCAAGGGCACAGAATGCCCTACCCGTCTGTTCGGACAAATTGGAATATCGGGTGCGGTCGAGCCCGCCTGACAGCTTTCACGTCGCATGACGACATCGAAGCCCATCGCCGCAAATTTCGTTGATCCGCGCACGCCGGTGAATCTCACCAATTGCGATCGCGAGCCAATCCATATCCCTGGAGCAATCCAGCCAAACGGTGTGCTGCTCGCCTTCCGCGAAGCTGATGCTCAAATCGTCCAGGCCAGCGCGAATGCCGAGGCAGTCCTCAATTGCGGCCGGCCGGTGGGCGCGAATCTCTCGGCGATTCTTGGGCCGACGGCATCAGAGATCATAAGGACGGCTCTCGGCAGCAGCACGCAGCGAGTAACTGCAAGAGTCGAGACGCTCGTTGGCTTATTTGATGCGACGATCCACCGCTCCGACAACGTTGCAATCGTTGAGTTGGAACAGAGTTTAGGAACGGATGGGCTCGACCCGGCAGGCTTCAGGGATCTGATCCGCGAGACGCTCGACAACATCGCGCGCGCTTCGACGGTCAGCGGGTTGGCCGGAGAAGTCGCGCAACAGATGAGAACCATCACGGGTTTTGACCGTGTGTGGGTTTACTTCTTTCACGAAGACTGGCACGGCGAGATCATCGGCGAATCGATGCGCGACGGAATCGAGCCATGGCTCGGACTTCATTATCCAGCGTCTGATATTCCGACACAGGCTCGCGAGCTGTTCCTCAAGAACTGGCTGAGGATGATTCCCGATGTCGGGTTCACGCCTATCCCGCTCGTTCCGGTAGAGAATCCCGTAACGGGCAAACCACTCGATCTCGGGAATTCCGTTCTCCGCAGCGTTTCACCCATCCATATCGAGTACCTCACGAACATGGGAGTGAAAGCGAGTCTCGTGATCTCGCTGATCCATCGCGGCCGTCTCTGGGGATTGATTTCGGGACACCATTACTCAGGACCAAAAACAGTCTCGGTCGCAGTGCGGACAATCTGCGAATTCCTTGCGCAGGCGCTGTCGCTGCAGCTCGGAATGGCTGAGCAAATCGAGGATACGGAAGGCGAGTTGGAGGTAAAGAGAATAGAGGCGCGACTGAGAGAGAAGCTGGCCGACCCCGGCGGCTATGTTCTTGCGCTTACTCGAGGCTCACCCAGCCTGCTCGAGCTTGGACAGTCGACAGGTGCAGCGATCTGCGATGGCAGTGACTGCGTCACGGTCGGCGACACACCAGCGGAGGCGGAGGTCATCGACGTCGTGCGATGGCTGCGGGCGAACAACAACGACTCTTTCCGAACCACGATGTTGTCAAAGCAGTACCCGCCTGCCGCAAATTGGACACACAACTCGAGTGGGTTGATGGCAGTCGCGCTATCGCCGAAGCGTCCGCATTACATCCTATGGTTCAAGCCCGAATATCAGCAGACAGTCCGATGGGCGGGCGATCCGAACAAACCGGCAACGATGGGCGACGGAAATATTCCGCGACTTTCTCCCCGCGGAAGCTTTGCACTGTGGGAGGAGGAGCGTCGCGGCGTCTCATCTCCATGGAGCCAGGCGGTCGTTGATGCTGCCGCAGATCTGCGACGAACACTACTCGATCTTCTGCTCAAGAAAGCCAAGAGATAGCGATGGCAAATCTGGAGCTCGAAGCGCTGAATCAGCAGCTTTCTGAGACGGCAATGGAGCTCGAGATACAAACCGAAGAGCTGCTCACCCAGCGCGGTGAACGGGACGAGCTTCTGCGTAGCGAGCGCGAGGCGCGCGTCGAGGCCGAGGAAGCGAATCGTGCCAAGGCCGAATTTCTTGCAATGATGTCACATG
>JBDSBT010000076.1:0-4942 GCA_039921425.1 Gemmatimonadaceae bacterium
GGGACGCCAGCCGGTTGAGGTCGGCGTTCGGACCGTCGGATCTCGACAGGATGTCGCGTACCCGCAGCACGAGCTTTCTCTCGAGCGCGACCAACTCCCCTTGTTGTCGGGTTAGTACCTGCTCCAACTGTCGTCTCCTTTCCTCGGCTGTAATCTGCTACGGAGCGGCCGAGCGCGCCTTGTGTAGAAAAACTCGCATTGTCGGCCAGCTTGCATAACCCCTTTCGTTTTGTTCGCCCTCCTGACCATCGGCTATTGCCAGATGTCGACCATTCCGCGAATCGGTGGTCGCGGTGGACGAAGTCGCACGCGATACTGGAACCTTCTCGGCTTCCGGTTCTGCCTGTCTATTTTGATAAATGGTTTCCAATCTCACCTTTCGGGCAGGTGCGAGCGCGGCGGCGCTCGTTCAGGAGCGAGGACTTCGCGCTGAAGACGTAGACATCGTGCCCGGAGCGTCGGGCGGTGCGAAATGGCTGTCGATCGGAGGCCTCGACCGGTTCCTGTTTGGCGAGTTCCTTCAGGCGCCGCGAGAGCGCGCCATGCGCCTGATCGGGTCGTCGATAGGAAGCTGGCGAATGGCGTGTTTCGCTCAACGCGATCCTGTCGCTGCGTTGGCTCGCGGGCATCACGGCTACATCTACGACCAGGTCTACACGCCGAGGCCGTCACCGAGAGAAGTCACCGGCGTGCTGACAAAGGTCCTCGATGACCTGCTTGGCGAGGCGGGCGTGGACGAGATTCTCTCGCACCCATGGGCGAAATTGCATGTCATAACGGCGATGACAAGGCGAATCCCGGCGCGAGGAAGCAGGGCTCTCCTGGGTGCAGCGCTCGGTGCAGCGGCACTCGGAAATCTCGTGAGTCGAAAGACTCTCGGATTGGGAATGAGGCGTTTTGTGTTTCATTCAGGCAGCGTGTCGCCGTTCGAGCATCTGGCGGACCTTCCGACCCTCCACGCAAGGCTTACGCAAGAAAACGCCCGGGCTGTGCTGCTTGCTTCGGGCGCCATTCCCATGGTCGTTGAAGGGGTGGAAATCCCTGGACGTCCGGGAGAGGTGCATTGGGATGGTGGAGTTCTCGACTACCACCTTGATCTGGACTTTGGGCCGACTGAAGGCCTGATACTGTACCCGCATTTCTACGATCACATCGTGCCCGGGTGGTTCGACAAGGGGCTTAAATGGCGGCGGTCCTGGGGCGGCAACTTCGACCGCGTGCTACTGATCGCCCCATCGGCCGAGTTCGTTGCCTCGTTGCCGGGAGGGAAAATCCCGGACCGAAAGGATTTCTACGCGATGAGTCATAGTGACCGAATCAGGCGGTGGCAGGGGGTCGTCGACGCCAGTGCGGTGTTGGGGGAGGAGCTTGGGGATTTGATCGAGTCCGGGAAGGTCCGGGACAGGGTGACGCCATTAGGGGAAGGAATTAACTAGCATTCGCGGAACGCTCTCGCGCGATTATCTGACAGAGGGAAGCATTTCTGGAATGAGCAAAACGGAAAGCAAGACGGCATCCATGAATCTTCACGAGGATCGCTATTTCGATTCCGACACGGCAACACGCACAGCCGCGCGCGCAATCTACGACGAGGTGCGTTCACTGCCGCTGATCTGTCCGCACGGTCACGTGGATCCGCAGATACTCGCGACGAATGAGCCGTTCCCGGAGCCGACCGGACTCCTCATCACTCCGGATCACTACATCTTCCGAATGCTGTATTCGCAGGGCATTCCGATGGACAAGCTTGGAATTCCATCGGTCGACGGAAGGGCGATCGAAACCGATCCTCGCTGCATCTGGCAGCTGTTCGCCGAGAATTACTTTCTGTTCCGGGCAACGCCCACGGGTGCATGGCTCGACTACGAGCTGTCCGATCTGTTCGGGGTTCGCGAAAAACTGAACGCTGATTCAGGAATGCGGATCTACGATCGAATCGCCGAGAAACTGGCGACTAGCGAGTTTCGTCCGCGAGCGTTATTCGATCGGTTCAACATCGAGGTCCTGACAACCACCGACAAAGCCAGTGACTCACTCGAGCACCACGCGGCAATTCAGGAATCGAGCTGGACAGGTGTCGTGAATCCGTGCTTCCGTCCGGATGCAGTATTCAGAATCGCCCGCACCGAATGGGTAGCCGAGATCGCGGCGCTCGAGGTTGTGCATGGTTCTGATATCACCAGCTACAAGGACTTCGTAAACGCTCTCGAAAAGCGGCGTGAGTTTTTCATCAGAATGGGCGCCACTTCGACCGACCACGCGGTAGTCGATCCATTCACGGCAAGACTGTCTGACATGCAGGCGAATCGTCTCTTTCAGCGTGCGCTTTCTGGCGAAGCTACGGTCGCCGACCAGCGGCGGTTCGAGGCACACATGCTGATGGAGAGCGCGCGCATGTCGTCCAATGACGGGATGGTGATGCAGCTGCACCCTGGCTCTTTTCGAGATCACAACGAAAGTGTGAGCGCGAGTTACGGCGCGGACAAAGGCGGAGACATTCCTGTCGTAACTGAATACACTCGCAATCTTCAGGCGCTTCTCAACGCATACGGCAACAATCCGGATTTTACTCTGGTGGTGTTCACGCTCGATGAGTCGACATACACAAGGGAGCTCGCGCCGCTCGCCGGCCACTACCCGTCACTCAAGCTGGGACCGCCGTGGTGGTTCAACGATTCGATCGAGGGGATGACGCGGTTTCGGAGATCAGTGACCGAGACTGCAGGCATCTACAATACGGTCGGCTTCAACGACGACACTCGGGCATTCTGCTCGATTCCGGCGCGTCATGATCTCGCGCGGCGCGTCGACGCGAACTGGCTCGGCGGACTCGTCGCCAGGCACGTCATCGACCTCAGCGATGCCAGAGAAATGGCCCGTGCACTTGCGTACGACCTGGTAAAGAAGGCGTATAAGCTGAATTCTGCCCCGGCCCAGAAGGGCGCAGGGGCATGCGCTCCTTCATGACTCCGTTCAAATGATGACCCCAGAAAGCTCTTCTCCACTCGAGCGTCTTCGCTCGCTCCGTCTCGTTCCGGTGATCGTAATCGATGACGCGCGCGATGCCGTACCTCTCTCGCGCGCGCTTCTCGAGGGCGGGTTGCCGGTCGCAGAAGTGACATTTCGGACTGAGCAGGCCGGCTCTGCGCTCGAGAGAATAGCAGCGGAGTGTCCCGACGTACTCGCCGGCGCGGGAACTGTGCTTACGCCCGGCCAGGCAGCAGCAGCACGAAAGGCGGGCGCCAAGTTCATTGTATCGCCCGGTTTTGGACCCGCAGTCGTTGACTACTGCCTAGCGCACGACATTCCCGTATTTCCGGGCGTTGCAACGCCGACGGAAATCGAGGCCGCACTCACGAAAGGGCTTTCGGTCATGAAATTCTTTCCCGCCGAGCCACTGGGCGGGGTCAACTATCTAAAAGCGATGTCGGCGCCCTATGGAAAGATCGAGTTCATGCCCACCGGTGGGATCTCGCCAGCAAACGTCGGTTCGTATCTCGCACTAAAAAATGTGGTGGCTTGCGGCGGTTCGTGGATGGCACCGCAGGACTGGATCGCGGGAAAACAGTTCGACCGCATTCGCGAAGCAGTCGCCACCGCAGTTGCGGCAATCGCACCGAATGGAGAGGCATGAGCATGACACGAGTCGTGACGTTCGGCGAAGTGATGCTTCGCCTCAAGTCGCCGGGATTCGAGCGACTACTTCAATCGTCGGTTCTGGAGTCAACGTTCGGCGGCGCCGAGGCAAACGTCGCGGTTTCAATAGCGCAATTTGGACTTCCTGTCTCGTTTGTCACTGCGCTCCCGGCCAATCCAGTTGGTGATTCAGCCGTAAACCAAGTGCGCGGTTTCGGTGTGGACACCCAATACATAAAGCGACAGGGCGAGCGGGTCGGGATTTACTATCTCGAGACTGGGGCGAACCAGCGACCTTCGCGTGTGACGTACGACCGGGGCGGCTCATCGATAGCGTCGGCACGAAAAGGCGATTTCGACTGGGACTCCATACTCGACGGCGCAACGTGGTTTCACGTGAGCGGCGTGACGCCGGCCATCAGCGCAACTGCGGCCGAGCTGACGCTCGATGCCGTTCAGGCGGCGAAAGCGAAAGGTGTGACTGTATCCTGCGACTACAACTACAGAAAGAACCTCTGGAAATACGGAAAGAAGGCGCCTGAAGTGATGCGAGAAGTGGTGAAGCATGTGAATGTTGGCATCGCGAACGAAGAGGACTGTGAGAAGGCGCTCGGGATTGCATCGGACGTCGATGTGGCCAGCGGAGAGCTCGACATCGAACGCTACCGTCGCACCGCGGAACGCGTGTTCGAGGCCTTTCCGAATCTGGACAAACAGGTCATCACGCTCAGGGAGAGTTACAGCGCGGATCGAAATGGATGGTCGGCGGTTCTGCACAACGGCACGGAGCTTCTCACAAGCAAGCATTACGACATTACGGACATCGTGGACCGCGTTGGTGGCGGCGACTCGTTCGCCGCCGGACTGATCTACGGTCTCATTCATTACAAGAATGATCAGCGGGCGCTCGAGTTCGCGACGGCGGCGTCATGCCTCAAGCACTCCATACCTGGCGACTTCAATCGTGTGAATACGGCCGAGGTGGAGTCGCTGATGGGTGGAGACGCGAGCGGCCGGGTTCAACGATGAACGTCAAGCCTAAGGCAAAGAATTCATCCGTTGGAGCGTCAGCGTAAAGACAGAGCCTTTGCCGAGCACGCTCGTCACTGCCAGGTCGCCGCCCATGCGCCTTGCGAGGTCCCGGCTGATTGACAGGCCCAGTCCTGTTCCGACTTGCGACGACGAGAAATCGCGACCGACCTGAACGAATGGCTCGAAGATAGCACTTAGCTTGTCCCTCGGAATGCCTCCGCCGTTGTCCGTTACGGCAACGCTCACCGTTTTCGTGTCTGCCGTGCCCTCAACG
>JBDSBT010000077.1:0-15810 GCA_039921425.1 Gemmatimonadaceae bacterium
GCCGTTCCCGCTGCGCTCACGTATCGCTGCCCGTCTTCAGAAAAAATGACCGTTGGCGTTCCTTTTAGCAGAACAGCACAACCGATTTTTAGCGCTACCTGGCTTCCTACCTCGAACCGGTTGGCGAGGACGTCATCGGTGCTTGTACCAATCAGTCGGGCCATCTCAGCCGGATGTGGCGTGATGATCGCGGTCCGAGCGCCGAGCAACTCTCCGAGGGAGTCGATATCTGCCGCAAATACATTGAGTCCATCTGCGTCGATGACGACCGGACCCGACCAGGAAAGGAGGACGCGCTCGACGAGATCGCGGGTTTGCGGCGAATTGCCGAGGCCTGGCCCAATCGCGATCACATCGGCGGACACTCGGAGTTTCTCCAACTCAGCGGGGGTTGATGGCCATTTTTGAAAAATTGCCGCCGGCACCGCTGAGTGAATGGCAACCGCGTTAGCCTCAGCGGCGACGATTCGCAGCAGACCAATGCTCGAGCGGAGCGCCCCTTCGCCGCAAAGAATCGCTGCTCCTGCCATTCCCGGTGCACCACCAATCACCGACAATCGCTTTCGCGTTCCTTTGTGCGCGTTCGGCAGTATTGGCGGGACGCGTTCGGAAACCCAGTTGCGGTCGACAAGGACGGGCAACGAGCACATCGCCTCATCAGGGGCGAGACCGATATCGAGCGCAACGATGCCGCCGCAGTTCATGCGCGATATCAGTTGACCGCGCTTGATGGTTCCGAACGTGAGCGTGAGGTCTGCGAATACGGCTCCATCCGTCGCGCCGGTCGTTGCGTCGAGCCCACTCGGCACGTCGAGCGCGACGACGAACGCTCCCTCGTTCCGTCGCTCGTGGATGCGCGCTATTGCGGATGCGATATCTCCGCGTGGTGCCCCCGAAGATCCTGTCCCCAGCAGCGCGTCGACAATTAGTCGCTCCCGGCCGGACCCCTTTCCAACTGTCGCCCCCGCCGCGATTGCTGCTTCGCGCGCCTTGGCGCCTTCGTGACTTCGAGGCGCGGTTGTCTCGACGACGTCTACCACGACGCCGGCCGCGCACAACGACTCGGCGACAACCCATCCGTCGCCACCATTGTTGCCGCTGCCCACGTAGGTCACGATGCCATTGACGAGGCGATCAGCGCAGCGATCGAGAATCTCGGTCGCGGCCGATCTTCCGGCCCGCAACATGAGTTCGGAACCAGTCGCTCCCTGATCCATTGTCGCCCGCTCGCAAGCCACGGTTTCGCTGGCACTCGCGACACGGACGCTCATTTTTGGAATGCGCTCAGGCGTAGTGGGCGCTAGTCCAGGGGTAGTCACGGTCGAACGCAACCTCAAAATCGTAGACACCCGCAAACTCCTCGCGCGTGTCCGTCGGCTGCTTCACGAGAAAGCCCAGCTCGACGAGCGTGAATACGATTTCCCCAAGATCTGACGTCGCGCGAATTCCCCATCTGTCGAGAACGATTCGGCTCATCAAGCCAAATCTCTCGAGCGCGAGATCGCGGCACGAATTCGCGAGCTCGGCCGCACTGATGTGCCGCCGCGCATCGAGCTTCGCCTGAGTGAACTCGAGCGCTGAAAGCACGAACAGGTATGCCTGCTCGTCGTACCTGGATTCGTGGAGACGAATCCTGTCCATCACTCCGTCACGGAACGCCAGCTCAGGCACCGATGTCTGCGCCTCTAGTCGTGAATGAGTTCGGGTAAAGCGGAAAACGCGAAGTCAGTTCCTTGACCTCGGCAGTGACCCTTGTGGCGAGCGAAGTGTCATCGGCCGCCGCGAGAATTCGATCGATGAAGCCGGCGATCTCCTTCATTTCGCCTTCCTTCATTCCCCGAGTCGTCACAGCCGGCGTGCCGATTCGAATCCCGCTCGTGACGAACGGCGACTGCGTCTCTTTTGGAACCGTGTTCTTGTTCACAGTGATTGCCGCAGTGTCGAGCGCCTTCTCAGCGACCTTGCCGGTGAGATTCCGGTTTCGAAGGTCAACGAGCATCAGGTGATTGTCAGTTCCCCCCGACACGATGTTGAATCCCGCCGCGACGAGCGCGCCGGCAAGTGCCTGAGCATTTGCGATTATCTGCCGCGAATACTCCTTGAACGACGGATCCAGAACTTCCTTGAAGGACACTGCCTTGGCGGCGATCACGTGCTCGAGTGGACCGCCCTGCGTTCCCGGGAACATCGCCTTGTCGATTGCCTTCGCGTGCTCGGCCTTGCAGAGAATTAATCCTCCGCGCGGACCGCGAAGCGTCTTGTGAGTTGTCGTCGTTACCGCATCGGCGTGAGGAACCGGCGACGGATGATGTCCCGTTGCGACGAGTCCGGCGATGTGGGCCATGTCCACGACGAACTTTGCGCCGATCTCCTCTGCCACTTCGGCAAACGGCTCGAACTCGATGATTCGGGCGTAGGCGCTCGCGCCGGCGATGATCATCTTCGGACGCTCGCGTCGCGCAATTTCCTTCATCGCCTGGTAATCGATCCGGCCGTCTTCACCGACGCCGTAATGAATCGCGTGATAGAGCAGGCCAGAGAAATTGACGGGCGAACCGTGCGTCAAGTGGCCACCCTGCGACAGATCAAGTCCAAGAACGGTATCGCCCGGCTTGAGGAAGGCGAGGTACACCGCCGCGTTCGCCTGCGCGCCCGAATGCGGCTGCACATTGGCGTGATCGGCGTTGAAGATTTGTTTCGCGCGATCGATCGCCAGCTGCTCCACCTGATCGACGAACTCGCAGCCGCCGTAGTATCGCTTCCCCGGAAGTCCTTCGGCGTACTTGTTGGTGAGCGGCGTCCCCATCGCCTCGAGCACTGCCTCCGAGACGAAGTTCTCGCTCGCAATGAGCTCGATGCCGTGACGCTGGCGCTCGACCTCGCGACGAATCATCGCGGCGATGTCGGGATCATACTCCGACAGCACCGGCATCTGCGACCGTTCCGTTCCTTCAGCTAGCTGCATCACCGTCTCCCTGACCTGTGCTCTCGGCGTTGTCGTCGTCAATCTTGTTCACCCGGCGAGCGTGCCGCCCGCCTTCGAACTCTGTCGTCATCCATTTGTCGACGATTTCACTCGCTTCATGGTCGGAGACGAATCTAGCCGGAATAACGAGAACGTTCGAGTCATTGTGGCGTCTCGACAGCTCGGCGATCTCCGGCAACCAGCTGAGCGCGGCGCGAACATGCGGATACCGATTGGCGACGATGTCCACCCCGACACCGCTTCCGCAGAGCAGAATCCCGCGCCTCGCCTTGCCTGTCGAAACCTCTTCGGCAAGCGGATGAGCATAATCAGGATAGTCGCTCGGCTCCTCGGAATTGGCGCCGAGATCCTCGACGGCGTAGCCCATTTTCTCGAGCTGCGCTACGACCTTTGCCTTCAACTCAAACCCAGCGTGATCCGACGCGATCGGGATAGTTTCGCGCGCGGTGTCGGTCACCGCGCCGGCTTCCATTTCTTCTGCACCCTGTTGAGACGCAGCTCGGCCAGGCGGTCGGCTGCCTTATACGACGGAATCGACTCCTTCTTCGCGATGTCGAACACCTGAAGAATCGTGTCGTAAATTTCATCGGCCTTCTTGAGCGAGTGCTCTGCATCCCAGCCCGCAATCTCGCCGAACACGTTGATGACACCACCGGCGTTGGCGACGTAGTCAGGTGCGTACTGCATTCCCATTTCTTCAAGCTTGTCGCCGTGATGAGGCTCGAGGAGCTGATTGTTGGCGCCACCGGCGATGACTTCAAACTTGAACAGCGGCAGAGTCTTGTCATTGACGATTCCGCCGAGCGCGCATGGCGCGAAGATATCGGCCTCGACGCTGTAGATCTCGTCGCCCTGAACGATCTGCGCGCCGGTTTCCGTCGCGACTCGCTGAGCGCGTTCCGGATCGATGTCCGACACGATGAGCTTCGCGCCGGCTTCATGAAGTTCTGTCGCGAGATACCGACCGACGTTGCCACACCCCTGAATCGCGACTGTCCTGCCATGAAGATCGTCCGATCCCCACCGCTGTTTCGCCGACGCCTGAATCGATCGGAAGACGCCGTGCGCGGTGACAGGCGAAGGATCGCCCGACTTTGCCTTTAGGCCAGCCACGTGCTCGGTTTCGAGGTGGACGAAATCCATGTCCGCGGTGCCGGTTCCAACATCTTCTGCCGTGATGTAGCGGCCGCCAAGGCTTTCGACGAACCGGCCGTGGGCGCGGAAAATCGCTTCGCGGTTGGACGTCCGGTTATCGCCGATGATCACAGACTTCCCACCGCCGAGATCGAGATTCGCAACCGCGTTCTTGTATGTCATTCCGCGCGAGAGGCGAAGGGCGTCTGTAACGGCGGCCTCGTCGGACTCATACCTCCAGAAGCGAGTTCCACCGAGTGCAGGGCCAAGGGCCGTGCTGTGAACAGCGATAATGCCGCGATATCCACATGACGGGTCACTTGCTACGACGACTTCTTCGTGCCCCATCTCGGCCAGTGTATCGAAAAGTTCCATTGATGTTGGCGATTGTTGTTAGTTGGCTGATTGCTGCTGAATCCTAGGCCTTCGCATACTGCTCGCGGGCGATCACGATTCTCTGGATCTCCGACGTGCCTTCGTAAATCTCGGTGACTTTTGCATCGCGGAAAAGGCGCTCCACCGGATAATCCTTCACGTATCCATATCCACCGAAAATCTGTACTGCCTGGTTCGTGGCGAACATCGCAGTTTCGCTTGCAAACAGCTTCGCCATGGAGGTCGCCTGTTTTACATCCTCTCCACGATCTTTTGCTTTCGCTGCTGCGTGCATCAGGCACCTGGAGGCAGCAATTCGAGTCGCCATGTCTGCGAGCTTGAACTGAACCGCCTGGAACTCCTTGATGTGGCTGCCAAACTGCATCCGCTCGCCGGCGTAGGCGGTCGCGGCCTCGAGCGCTGCACGTGCGATGCCAACCGATTGAGCTGCGATTCCCAGTCGTCCGTTCTCCAGCGACTGCATGGCGTAGATGAAACCCATGTGCTTTTCGCCAAGAAGATTGGCATTGGGAACCCGCATGCTGTCGAACGTCAGCTGAACCGTGGGTGATGACCTTAGCCCGAGCTTATCTTCTTTTTTCCCGACGTGGAAGCCCGGAAGATCCGGAGTGATGATGAAGGTCCCGATTCCGCGGGCGCCCTTTCGCTCCGACGCCGAATCTGTGCGAGCCATCGCGAGGATTGCCCCCGCGTGGCTGCCACTCGTCACCCAGCTCTTCGTTCCGCTGAGTATCCAGTCGTCGCCGTCACGAATGGCTTGCGTCGTGAGCGACGCCGCGTCCGATCCGGCTTCCGGCTCGGACAACGCGAACGCGCCAAGGATTTCACCGCGAGCCATTTCCGGAAGAAATCTTTTTTTCTGTTCATCGTTTCCGAACTTGAGAATCATCTGCGTCGGAAGCGAGTTGTGCACGCTCATCATCACCGCTGCCGACGCGTCAACAACGGCAATCTCTTCGAGTGCGACCAGATACGTAGAAGTGTCTACCGCGAGTCCGTCGTACTCCTCGGGAAGCAGCATTCCGAGAAATCCAAGGTCGCCCATCTTCTTGACGAGGCCGGGCTCGAAGTACGCTCGCTCGTCCCAATCGGCGATGAACGGCGCGATTTCCTGCATTGCAAATTCTCGCGCGAGATTCTGTATCTCGCGCTGCTCTTCGGTGAGGTCCAGAAGATTGGTCGGCATCTACTTGTAGGTGTAGAAGCCGCGGCCAGTCTTTCGGCCGAGCCAGCCGGCCGCGACGTATTTGCGGAGAAGCGGGCAGGGACGGTATTTCGAGTCACCAAGCCCCGATTGAAGTACTTCGAGGATCGCGAGACACGTATCGAGTCCGATCAGATCAGCGAGCGCGAGCGGACCCATCGGGTGATTCATCCCGAGCGTCATCACCTGGTCGATTGCTTCCGGTTTGCCCACGCCTTCCATCAGGCAGTAGACCGCCTCGTTAATCATTGGCATCAGAACACGATTCGCTACAAAGCCCGGATAGTCGTTCACTTCGACAGGCGTCTTGCCGAGCTTTGAGCTGAGATCGATGACCCTGGCCGTCGTTTCATCCGACGTCGCGAGTCCGCGAATGATCTCCACGAGCTTCATCACCGGAACCGGATTCATGAAGTGCATTCCAACAACTTTCTCGGGGCGCTTCGTTCGCGCTGCGATCTCGGTGATCGAGATGGAGCTCGTGTTGCTCGCAAGAATTGCGTCGGAGTTTGCGATGCGGTCCAGATCGCCGAAAATCTTGAATTTGAGGTCGGTATTCTCGGTTGCCGCTTCGATGATCAGCGACGCATCTGCGGCCGCGTCGAGCGCCGACTCGAGAGAAATTCGCCCGAGGATTTCAGCTGGTGCCTCGGCCGCCAGCGATCCTTTCTTCACCTGCCGGTCGAGATTCTTCTCGATCGTCGCCTTGCCCTTGTCGAGCGCGGCCTCTGAAACGTCGATCATCGCAACCGGAAATCCGGACTGCGCAAAAACGTGCGCAATTCCGTTTCCCATCTGCCCGGCGCCCACGACCGCAATCTTCTCCGCCATTCTATGACTCCATGCGGCGCAACGGCCGCGCAAACAGGTAGATCAATACCACGAACATTCCAACTGCAGCCGCAAATCCTCCTTCAGGTCCCCACCCGCCACCGGTAAGCCAGTCTGGCCCCGTATCGATCACCCGATAACCGGGGTTGTCGACCGGGATACCACTCACCGCTGTATGCAGACCGGCGGCCATGAACCAGTTCCATGCGAAATGAGCAAGCGTCGTCGCATAGAGGCTTCGAGTAGCCAGCAGTATGGCCCCAAGGAAAAATCCCGCGAGCATCACGACGCCGATCGCCTGCGCGTCCGAGTGCGGATTGGGAACATGAAGCAGCCCGAAAACTATGCTGGTTGAGATGAGCGTCCAACGCCACCCAACCGACTCCTTGAGAACGGCGAAAACGTAACCACGAAGAATGAGCTCTTCGCCTAGCGCGGCCGGAAGGAGATTGGCAAAACTCAGGGAGGCCACGTAGGTCCAGCTTCCTGGCGGTGCTGGAACGAAGCTCAACTCATGCGTCGCCAGCAGGAATGCCGACGGTATGCCGATAGCGGCAAATCCCCAAAGCGTTCCGCGAACGAGGACCGACGGCTCAAGCGCTTCCCTCCCCAGCCAGACGAACGACCATCCTCGGCCCTCGACCCACTTGAGCATCACCGCCGTCGCTATCAGAACGCCGAGCGGAATGCCCCAGTTGCCGACGAGCGGCACGTACCCTCGGCCCGCCTCGAATCCTTCGACCGCGCTTTCCAGACCCGAGGTCAGGATGACCGCGGCCATCATGACGACAATGAAAATCAGGAGACGCCACGGAGCGCGCAGCTGGCGCTCCGGCGTCAACAGTAGAGTTGTCGCGCTCAACGGAGCCTAAGAGTCTGTATCACAACCTCAACGGCGAGGGGCGACCGGCGTGTGGCCGGGGCCGAGCGATTCACCGAGCCCCTTGCAGGTTCCGTTCGGTGATCTGTGGCTGCTCGCATTCAAGGAGGAAGTGGTGCCGTCCGCAAATCGAGCGCTCGACTCGAAGGCGGAGGTCATCAGCCTGACCTGCCTTCTCTCGCCGCACCCACCAATACGAATGCCATGACGCAGGGTGTCGTATTGCTATTGCGCCACGCGTGCCGCGTGCCATTCTGCACGACGCAGTCGCCTGGCTTCAGACTCACCGTCGCACCGTCGTCGAGCTCCAAGGTGATCTCGCCAGAGATGACGACACCATAGTCGACCGAATCTGTCGTATGCATCCCGGAGTCTTGCAGTTCCATCGCCTCGGCGAGACCTGGAGCCTTGACCAGGTACTCGCGGCGAAATGCCTCTTGATCGAAAGCACGAGTGCTGGCACCCGGAAACTGAACGATACGAAAGCGCGTACCGCCGGGGCCCGGCACGAACGATTTCATGCTTGTTGTAAGGTCGACAGGAGCGACCGGCAATGTGGGAATCTTTTCGGTCGCCCAAACCTCTACCAGTGCCAGCCCCGGAAGTGTTTCGGTGGTGACAACGCGCGGCGACACACCGTTTTGTAGGATGATTGCCTTGCCCGCGCGGTTCCTCCCCGTCACAACCCGGCGCAACTTCGTGATCGATTCGCTTCGTGCCAGCGAGACGCCGAACGGACGCGCGCATGCGGCCAACCATGTCAATACACCCAGGCCTAAAAAACCTCGACGCGTTCGTGTTTGCATTTGACGCTGCATGATCGCGTTCAAGCGCCTCACCCAGTTGTGTTAGAGATTCTAAGCGGCGCTTTCGACGCTGAGCGCAACGGCATCACCACCGCCGAGGCATAGAGTCGCGAGTCCGGTGCGCGCTCCGCGGTCTTTCATTGCATAGAGCAGCGTCGTCAACACGCGAGCGCCGCTTGCTCCGATCGGATGGCCGAGCGCAATCGCTCCACCGTTCACGTTCACGCGATTCCAGTCCCAGCCCAAAGCGTCCCCATCAGCGAGCGACTGCGATGAAAACGCTTCATTCGCCTCGATGAGATCGTAGTCACCGATCTTTGTGCCCGCTTTCTTCATGAGATTATTCACCGCGAGAATCGGTGCGAAGAACAATTCCTGCGGCTCGGTTGCGCCCGTCGCGTATCCGGTGATCCGCCCGAGAATCTCGAGGCCGTTCGCTCTCGCGTACTCTTCGGAAACGACAACCAGCGCGGCACCTCCGTCGTTCAACGAGGAAGCATTGGCAGCGGTGACGGTCAAATCCGAATTGTCGCCCTTCCCCGGAAATGCCGGCTTCAGCTTTGTCAGGCTTTCGGCCGTTGTGTCCTTGCGCGGACCTTCGTCGGTGTCGACGATCGTCGCGCCTTTGCGTCCGGCGATCTCCACAGGGACGATCTCATCCTTGAACTTTCCGCCTTCGATTGCAGCGATCGCCTTTGCGTGCGACTGGGCCGCGAAGTCGTCCTGTCTCTCGCGACTCAGCTTTCCTTTCTTCGCCGTATGCTCGGCGTGAGTGCCCATGTGCACGTCGCAGCTCGCGCACCAGAGACCGTCCTTGATCATTCCGTCAACCATCTTCTGGTCGCCGAGCTTCACGCCGTTCCGCATACCATAGACGTAGTATGGCGCGTTGGACATCGACTCCTGTCCGCCTGCAACGACCACCTGCTTGTCCCCCGCCTTGATCGACTGGGCCGCGAGCATGACGGCCTTTAGTCCAGATCCGCAGACCTTGTTGATCGTCACCGCTGAGATCGTGGCGGGAAGTCCGGATTTCAGGAGAGCCTGTCTTGCCGGCGCCTGTCCCGATCCACCCTGGAGGACTTGACCCATGATGACTTCTTCTATGGAGTCAGGGGAGATTCCGGCACGGCGGACCGCTTCGCGGATGGCGATGGCGCCGAGGTCGGGGCCCGATGGTGACGAAAGTCCGCCAAGGAACTTGCCGACGGGGGTTCTGGCGGCGGAAACGATTACCGGGGTTCTATTTAGATCGGGCATTGGACGATTTCAGGTTTGTGTGCGAACCTGAAAGTTAATCTCCCGCGCCAAGTGCTGAAGAACGGCGGGCAGTGCGGATTTTACCGCTGAGGTCGCCGAGGATTTGCTAAAGCCGCTGAGGAGCGCCGAGAAAAGGATAAAAAGGGAACTGCTCGCTGACGCAAGCGACCCTCTGCTGCGCGAGGACTCGTCCCGTTCCGTAGTCAAAAAAATAGAAAACCGAACTTCTGCCCCCCCCTCTCCGACCTCAGCGGCTTTTTAGCGGAGCCTCTCCGACTCAGCGGTAAAATCACGCGGTTCGCCGCAGTTCCAGCGTTCCGCATTTAATCCGCGTGAACGGAATCTTCGAGCGTGCGATGCCTGTCGACGTATGCCGACAGCAACAGACCTGCTCCAATTGCAACAAGAGCTGTCGACCACAACGCTTTGATGGATGGCGGCGCGCCTCCCATGCTCGCAGCAAACGCCACGAGAAAAAGCAGAATCATCAACCAGAATGAATATTGTCCCTTCTTGTCCTTCCCCTTAGTCATCCCTTCATAGATCGCAACGCCGATTGCGAACACAATGACCTCCACTACCACGCTGGCAGTTGGATGGTCCCAGAGGGCGAGGCCAAACTTTGGCCCGCCAGGGTACAGCGGCATGTCGGGACGGTGCGTGATGAAATCCAGCACCCAGTGACTCACAACCAATCCCCCAACCAGAATCCCGCCGCGACCGTCACCCGTGTAGGCACGATAGACCAGCCCGAACAAGACTCCCCAGACGATCAGCATCAGCAGACTATGCGACCACGGGTAGCTGACGAACTCGAAGGGAATGTTCCTGTCTCCTGGAACTATCCGGACTGTCTCTATCCCGGCGGCGACGAGAATCGGCCACAACGTGTCGGCAAATTGCGCCGCGAGAAACAGCACCGGCAGCGACACCCTGGTCGCCACGCGTTTTCCTGCCATCCCCACCGCAAAGTGTCCGATGAACATGCGCTCTCCGTTGTTGACTGCGAGTGCTACAGTTCCAGCGCTCTCGTTTCGATCTGGGTCTTCACCATCGCGGTGAAATCCGCGACGTTCATCACATCCTGCTTCTTCCCCGCCCCGCGAATTCTGAGCGCGATCGAATCGCTCTCGGCCTCGCGTTTTCCGACTATCGCCATATAGGGAATCTTGAGCGTCTCCGCCTCGCGAATGCGATAGTTGAGCGTCTCGGAGCGATCGTCAAGATGCACTCGTGCGCCGGCGGCCTTTAGCCGATCGACGACGGACCTCGCCGCATCCGTAAAATCGGTTGCAATCGGGATTACCCGCACCTGTTCCGGCGCAAGCCACACGGGGAATGCGCCAGCATAGTGCTCGATCAGTCCACCGACAAATCGCTCCATCGATCCAACGAGCACGCGATGCAGCATGACCGGACGATGCGCAGCGTTGTCGGCGCCCGTGTATTCAATCTCGAATCGCTCGGGAAGATTGAAGTCGAGTTGCACCGTTGGACCCTGCCACTTTCTGCCAATCGCATCGATGAGCTTGAAGTCGAGCTTCGGTCCGTAGAAAGCGCCGCCGCCCTCATCGATCGTGAACTCCTGGCCGCGCTGCTTCATCACGTTGGAGAGCAGCTCCTCGGCCTTCTTCCACGTCTCGACTGAGCCAAGCGCTTTCTCCGCCGGCATCGTGGAAAGCTCGATCGTATACGGATAGCCGAACGTCTTGAGCATCTCATCGACGAGATCGAGCAGACGCTCGATTTCCGACGGCACCTGCTCGGGGGTGCAGAACACGTGCGCATCGTCCTGGGTGAATCCCCGGACACGCAGCATTCCATGCAGAACACCGCTCCGCTCATAGCGATAGACAGTCCCGAACTCAGCGTAACGGATCGGAAGGTCACGATACGAACGACCATGTGACTGATAGATGCAGATGTGACCGGGGCAGTTCATCGGTTTGGGCCGGTACGACGCGCCTTCGACGTCCATCGCGCTGAACATGTTGTCCTTGAAATTCTCAAGATGTCCGGACACCTGGAACAGCTTCTCGCTGACGATGTGGGGTGTATACACCAACTCGTATCCGTGACGAAGAATGAGGTCGCGTTCGTAGACCTCGATCTCCCCCCGAATCGTTGCACCGCGTGGGTGCCAGAGGATCAGCCCTGGTCCAACGCGCTGATCCGTTGAATACAGATCGAGTTGGTGGCCTAGTAGACGATGATCGCGGCGCTTGGCTTCTTCGAGACGATGGAGGTGTTCTTCCAGGTCTTCCTTGTTAAAGAAGGCAGTCGCGTAGATGCGCTGGAGCATTTGCCGCTTCTCATCACCGCGCCAATAGGCGCCGGCGGTGTGAAGAAGCTTGAAATGCTTTAAGTATGAAGTATCTGGAATGTGCGGCCCGCGGCACAGGTCGATGAAAGGCCCGTCCGTATAGGTCGATATGATCTCGTCGTCGCTGAACTCCGACAGCCGCTCGAGCTTGAGCGGATCGTCGGCGAATTTCTGCCTCGCCTCCGGTTGCCCCACCTCCGCCCGCACGAACGGATACTTCTCGGCGATGACTTTCCGCATCTCCAGTTCGAACTTCTCGAGGTCTTCGGGCGTGAACGGCTCCTCGACCTCAAAGTCGTAATAGAACCCGTCGTCGATCGCCGGTCCGAAGCCGATTTTTGCATCAGGGCGAAGGCGGCGAACGGCAGTAGCAAGAATGTGAGCGCCAGAGTGCCGCAAGACTTCAAGCGCGGCCGTATCGCGGGACGTCAAAACGCGGAAAGCCCCGCCTTTTCTGAGGGGCGTGACGAGGTCCTGCACCTCGCCGTCAACCTCGACCGCCAGGGCGTCCCGAAGGAGCCGCTGACCGATCGATCCAACCACATCCCGCGGCAAGGTTCCCTCCTCAACCTGGCGGGTGGCGCCGTCGGGGAGGACCAGGTTCAACATTTCAGACATCGGTTATTTCCGTACCGCAGATGGCCTTTAACTTGCTCGTGCGTAAGCTATCGTTTGAGGATACCCTTCGCCACAGGTTTGCATACATGTCACCTTTCAGATATCGCGATGAAGAATCCAACTCGGCTAGCGCGCTTTACGTTGCGCTCGGTGCCCTGGCCGGATTCGCCGCGGGAGTTGTCGTCGCTCAGCAGTACGGTGGAATCTCAGGCCTGACAGCAAAGCTTCGTGACCGGCTCGGCACGCTGGGAAGTGAAGGCGATGCCCAGGAGCTTCAGCTCGACGCTCACGCGCACGATCATGAATACGATGGTGATGACGAGGACGACGAGTTCGAGGACGACGCAGACGAAGGCCCGCTGGACGCTACAGAGGAGCTCGAAGAGCGCGTGCTCGAGGCATTCCGCAACGATCCCATCCTTAGCGAGCGGGCAATCGACATCGGCGCGATCGACGAAGGCATCGTCGAGCTCACCGGCTGGGTAAACGCTGAAGACGAATCGCAAAATGCGGTGGTGGTTGCGCGAGGCGTACCAGGCGTCGATACGGTGGTCAACCGGCTCGCTGTTCGCGAAGACGAAGACCTTTTTGAGGAGCTTGCGGACCGCTACGAAGGTGGCGACCCGTCGCTGACCGAAGGACAGTGGGAAGGCCTTAACGTCGGCACCGGTCGCAGCCATCAGGGCTCGTCCGCCGACATCGACCGGCACTCTGATCCGCACGCTGCCATCGAGGAGAGGGTGCTTGATACCACCCTTGCCGACGATGCAGAGACCGAAAGCATCAAGGCCGAGCGGAGGCAGAGAAGCAAGAAAGCCCCAAGCGGGGTTCCGAAAGCCGACCATGTGATTAACCCGCTCGGTACTGCTACGGGTACTTCGACGGCAGACTAGAGTAGAAAGGGTGCGCTCCGCGGCATGGTCCGGTCTTACACGAGGAAAATGCCGCGGTTAACTTGCTCCAGGAGATGAGCAACGCACCCGCCACCACACCACTTTCCCCGCAGTACGATCCGACGTCAACAGAAGCCAACCTTTACAGGGAATGGCTGGACGCCGGCATTTTTACTGCCGATCCGGGCAGCTCACGACGAAGCGGCGGAAAACGCGAGTCTTTCGTGATCGTGATGCCGCCGCCCAACGTGACGGCGGTTCTGCACATGGGGCATGGCCTCAACAACACGGTGCAGGACGTCCTCATCAGATGGCGGCGCATGTGCGGCGACGAGGCGCTTTGGGTGCCGGGAACTGACCACGCTGGAATCGCGACCCAGAACGTCGTCGAAAAACAGATCGCGGCCGAAGGACAAACGCGATTCGACATGGGGCGCGAGGCGTTCGTGGCGCGCACGACAGAATTCGTCACTGAAACCGGCGGGACGATCCTCGAGCAGCTCAAAGCAATCGGCTCGTCGTGCGATTGGTCGCGCACGGCGTACACGCTATCGCCGGAATTGTCGAAAGCGGTTCGCGAAGCGTTTGTTCAATTGCACGAGCGCGGGCTCATCTATCGCGGACACCGCGTCATTCACTGGTGCTCGCGCTGCCTCACCTCATTGAGTGACGAAGAGGCAGAGCACAGCGAAGAGACCGGCGCCCTCTATCACGTCAGCTATCCGCTCACGAATGGAAGCGGAAGCATCACGATCGCGACGACGCGTCCCGAAACGATGCTGGCAGACGTAGCGGTTGCCGTCCATCCCGATGACGATCGCTACAAGCATCTCATCGGCAAGACTCTCACACTTCCGATCGCCAACGTCGAGATCCCGATCATCGCCGACCTTGAAGGTGTCGATCCGGCGTTCGGAACGGGCGCGGTAAAGATCACGCCCGCTCACGACGCGAACGACTTCGAGATGGGCACGCGCCACAAATTGCCGATGCCGGTAATCCTGTCGCCCGAAGGCACCATGGCGAACGGCGTAGATGCCGGCTCGCGTGTGCCGGCTGAGCTTCTTGGCGCCGACAGGTTTGAAGCTCGCGAGCGTGTCGTCCAGATGCTGAAGCATCTCGGCGCTCTGGTTAAAATCGACCCGCATACGCACGCCGTGCGTCACTGCTACCGCTGCGACACAGTCGTCGAGCCGCGCCTGTCCGATCAGTGGTTCGTGAAGATGAAGCCCCTGGCCGAGCCCGCGTTGCAGGCAGTTCGCGACCGGAAAATTCGAATTCTTCCCGAGCGTTGGGAAGCCGTGTACATCAACTGGCTCGAAGGCATTCGCGACTGGAACATCTCGCGACAGCTCTGGTGGGGTCATCGCATACCTGTCTGGTACTGCGATGCATGCGCTCATGTCACCGTCAGTCGCGACGACATCGTCAATTGTCCCAAATGCGGCGGGCAGGCACGTCAGGACGAAGACGTACTCGATACATGGTTCTCGTCCTGGCTCTGGCCTTTCTCCACGCTCGGCTGGCCTGACAAGGGTTCGGTGGACCTGAAGGCGTTCTATCCAACCGACGATCTCGTCACCGCTCCGGAGATTCTGTTCTTCTGGGTAGCACGAATGGTCATGGGCGGATTCGCGTTTATGGACGAAGCGCCATTCCATACCGTGTATTTGCACGGCACCGTGCGCGACATGAAGCACGTAAAGATGTCAAAGTCACTCGGCAACGGAATCGATCCGCTGGACGTCATCAACCTCTTCGGAACCGATGCGCTTCGTTACACGGTTATCGCGGGGCTCGGTATGGGCGCCGACGTGATGCTCGATCCGACCGATCTCGAGAAGTCGTTCGCACCGGGAAGAAATTTCGTGACGAAGCTGTGGAACATCGGACGTTTCCTTCTCGCTAACGTGGGCGAGGAAACCGTTCAGCCGCTGAGCGCGATTTCGGTTGACCGGCTTCGCCGCTCCGATCGCTGGATTCTCAATTGCCTCAATGAGGCAATCAGAGAGTGCGACGCGGCGCTTGGGCCGGCTCGTCCACGCGATGGTGTGTGGACGGAGACCGAGCTGAAAAGCGGATTGCGCCTGAGCGAGTACACCGAAGCAGCACGACGCTTCGTATGGAATGATCTCGCCGACTGGTATCTCGAGAGCACGAAATCACGTCTCGCATCAACCGGTGACGATCGCGACGTCGCGAGATCCGTTCTCGCACATTGTTTCGATGCGGCGCTTCGCCTTCTTCAGCCCGTCGTGCCGTTCATCACCGATTCACTCTGGCGCCGGTTGCCGGTCGCTATCGAAAACCGTGATGCTTTTATCGCGCGGGCGCCGTGGCCTGTCGGCAACGAGGCTTTCGGCGTGGAGCAGGAGTTTGAGCTCGTGAGAGAGACCATCAATGCGGTGAGACAGCTCCGCGCCGACTATTCCCTGCCTCCCGGCGAACGCATTCGCGCACACCTGGATTTTGGCGCGGC
>JBDSBT010000078.1:0-10787 GCA_039921425.1 Gemmatimonadaceae bacterium
GCCATGCGCGTTGCCGCGGAGAAGTTCACAGCGCGACGCATGGTCGAGGAGTACGTTGAGAAGTACTACGTTCCCTCAATGACGAACACTGGGACACCGGACGATCCACCAACAGCCTGACCGAAAATGCCCAGACCTCCCGCGCGTAAAAAAGGAAGCTCCCGTGCATCGCCGCTGAGGTCGGCGTCTGGCGAATGCGTGACGGTAGTGCACCTCGCCGCGGAGTATACACCATACGCCCGCACGGGTGGTCTGGCCGAAGCGGTGCAGGGACTTGCCGACGTTCAAACGCGGCAGGGCATTCCGGTCGTCGTGATCGTTCCGCTTTATCGCGTGGTGCGCACTGTCGCGAAGAACCTGGTTCAGATCGGCGAGGCAGTAACGATACATGTGGGCCCGCGCGCCGAGCAGGTTCGTTTCTTTTACGACGCGGATGTAACGAATGGCCCGAAGGTGATCTTCGTCGACCATCCGGGATACTTCGATCGCGACGGCATTTACGTCGAGCGGGGCGCCGACTATCCCGACAACACCCGGCGCTTCGCGCTCTTTACCCGCGCGGCACTCGAGGTGGTCTCGATGATAGTGAAAGGCCCTGTGCTTCTCCACGCACACGATTGGCACTCGGCCCTCGCGCTGGTCTACATGAGATCGTACGCGGATCTCCGGAGACGCTTTCATGGAACGCCGGGAATTCTGTCGATCCACAACGCAGGATACCAGGGACACTTTTCTCCGGCCGTAGTCAACGACCTCGGCATTCCCCCGGAGACATTCAACTACCACCAGCTGGAGTGGTACGGAAAAGTCAATTTTCTCAAGGGCGGTCTTGCTTTCTGCGATTACGCTGTGACGGTAAGTCCGAGCCACGCAGAGGAATTGCGAACGCCTGAGGGAGGCTTCGGTCTTCATGCGATGTTCCAGTCGATGGGGGACCGGTTTCAGGGAATCACCAACGGAATCGACCAGAGCAAGTGGGACCCGGCGACCGATTCGGAAATTGCCGCGAACTTCGACCGCCGTGACACGACCAACAAAGCGAAGTGCAAAGCGCACTTGCAGCGCACGTTCGGACTGCCTCAACGCGCCGACATTCCGATCTTTGGAATGTGCGGAAGACTGGTGAAGCAAAAAGGCTTCGACATTCTGCTTGCCAGCGGAGCACTGAACGTGCTCGACGCGCAATTCGTATTTCTTGGCGCCGGTGAAGAGCGCTACATGGCGGGGCTGAACAAGCTCGCCGCTCGCCGACCGCAGAATCTGAGTGCTGAGTTCGTTTTCACGGACAAGGTCGAGCATCGATTGATCGCGGGTTCCGATTTGTTGCTCATGCCGTCCGAGTACGAACCGTGCGGGCTTACGCAAATGCGTGCGCAGCGCTATGGAGCGCTCGTCATTGGCCGGCGTGTGGGCGGAATCAGCGATACAGTACATGACGATGCGACAGGCTTTCTTTTCGACGAATTCAACCCAGCAGCATTCGATCAGGCGGTAGGCCGCGCGCTCCAGCGTTACTACGACAAGCAGGCGTGGAACTACCGAATGCACGAAGCGATGACTCGTGATTTCGGTTGGAACAGCGCGGCCAGTCGTTACGTTCAGCTCTATCGCCGAGCGCTGGCGGCAGCCAATCCGGTGAGCGAATAGCATGGACTTCGTACTCGCACTGCACAGTCACCTCCCATACGTCCTCAATCACGGACGCTGGCCGCACGGCAGCGACTGGCTTACCGAGGCCGCGGTCGATACGTACTTGCCGTTGATCGACTCGCTTCGAGCGCTGGAAGAAGAAGACATCGCTGCGCCGGTTACTGTCGGCATAACTCCGATTCTCGCGAATCAACTGGCGAGCCCGGTGTTCGACAGTGAGCTGCGGCAGTTCTTCGCGCAGCGACTCACTGCGTGCGACGAAGCTGAGTCGGAGATACGCGATACGTACGACGCGCACCTGATTCCGGTGGTCGGCTATTGGCGCGAGCGATTGACGCGTCTTCTCGCGCTCTACGACTCGCTCGACGGAAACATCATCGGTGCATTCCGGGAGCTAGAGGAAAAGGGGCGAATCGAGCTGATCACCTCGGCTGCGACGCACGGATTTCTTCCGCTGCTCGCGCGCGACGAGAGCATACGCTTTCAGCTCGCTGTCGGTCATGCGGAGCACGAGCGACTATTCGGCAAACCAGCGGTTGGTCTGTGGATTCCGGAATGCGCTTATCGCCCGGCTGGGGCATGGCAGCCGCTTCCCAGTGCTCGTTCGTACAGCCACCGGAGTGGAATCGAAACTTTCCTGGTTGAGAGCGGCGTGCGATTCGTCTTTGTGGATGCGCATCTGGCTGGAGCGGGATTGCCGCTGGGCGTTTACGGTGAGCTCCCAACGTCCCCTCAGGAATTGGTGCAGGCGCGAAGGGCAAAACAGAGCCACGGTCAGCGCTCGCCGTATCGTCCATACTGGATTGGCCAACACGGCCGGCGCCTGGCTCCACGCGCGTTGATTCGCGATCCGCGATCGTCAATGCAGGTGTGGTCGAGGCACGGCGGATATCCTGGTGACGGTGCTTACCTCGAGTTTCACAAGATCCGGTATCCAGGCGGGCTCAAGATGTGGCGTGTGACCTCGGAGACCGCGGGACTTGGTGACAAGCTCATGTACGAGCCGGAGCTCGCAAGCGCGCAGGTGCTGCGTCACGCAAAGCATTTCGCGCGGTTGCTTGGTCGCGTTGGCGACACTGTTCAAAGAGGCGGGGCTGAGCTGATAGTCGCTCCCTTCGACACCGAGCTATTTGGACACTGGTGGTTCGAAGGCGTCGATTTTGTCGAGGAGTTGTACCGTCAGATCGACCTTCAGGGCGGCGTGCGGCCTCTCACTGCTTCGTCGCATCTCGACAACGCTCGCTCCGATGTAGCGCTGAACCTGAGCGCTGGCTCTTGGGGGAAAGACGGCGACTGGAGTATGTGGCTCAATCCCGAGACTGCCTGGACATGGGAGAAGTTGTGGCCGCTGGAGGAAGAGTTCTGGCGTCTCGCACCCGAAGCAATCGATAAGCCTGAGCTCCATTCAGTTCTGGCGCAGGCAGCTCGCGAGTTGTTGCTCGCGCAATCTTCGGACTGGCAGTTCATCATCACTACAGGCGAAGCAGCCGACTACGCCGAAGCTCGCATCCGTCTTCACATCTCCGACTGTGAAAAATTGATGCGCGGATTGAGTGCCGGAGGCCGTGATCTCGACAAGGCACGCCAACTCACGACTGAGCTTGAAGTTCGCGACGCAGTGTTCCCCGACATTCTCGACTCGTTGAGGTCGGTGCTCAGCCACTGATGCGATCCGTTGTCATTCACGGTCATTTTTATCAGCCGCCACGTGAAGATCCCTGGACCGGCGTGGTTGAGTACGAGCCGACTGCAGCTCCGTTTCACGACTGGAACCAGCGCATCGAGAGCGAGTGCTATGCGCCCGTAGCGAGCGCACGCGTGCTCGGCCGCGACGGCAGCATTGCATACCGGGACAACCTGTACGCTGAGTTGAGCTTCAATGTGGGTCCGACTCTTTTCGAGTGGATGGAAGCGAGCGCTCCCGAGACCTACGCGGCAATCCTGGAAGCTGACAGGATCAGCGAGAAGAAGCTCGGGCACGGCAACGCCATCGCGATGCCGTACCATCACGCGATTCTTCCGCTTGCATCGCGTCGCGACAAGGTGACCGAAGTGAGATGGGGAATCGCTGACTTCAGGCGACGTTTTGGCCGGGAGCCCGAAGGCATGTGGCTTCCGGAGACTGCCGTTGATGAAGAGACACTGGAGGTGCTCGCGGACGAGGGCATCCTTTTTACCATTCTCGCCCCGCATCAGGTCGAAACTCCGCCACCGGACGGGATGCCGTTACGCTTTCGCGTGAGCAAGAAGCGGGAGATAACGCTATTTGTCTATGATGGCCGGCTTTCAAGTGAGATTGCCTTCGGTGCATTGCTGAGGGACGGCGCGATGCTCGCTCGACATCTCGCTCCGCTCGACCTCGACGAGAGGATCATCCTCACGTCTGCCGCGATGGACGGAGAAACATTCGGGCATCATCACAAGTTCGGCGAGATGGCCCTCGCGCGCGCAATGAGAACCCTTGCCGACCGGGACGACATCAGGTTGGAAAACTTCGCGTCATTTCTCGAGAGGAATCCGCCAGTCACGGATGCTTTGCTGGTTTCGCCCAGCTCCTGGAGCTGTCCGCATGGGGTAGAGCGATGGCGGTCAGATTGCGGATGTAAGCTCACGCCAGGTGAGGAGACGAGCCAGGCCTGGCGGAAGCCGCTGCGTGAAGGACTCGACTGGCTCGCCGGCGAGCTGCACGAGATCTTCGAAACGGAAGGGAAGGATCTCTTCATCCACGATCCATGGGATGTGAGAGACCTCGCCGGCGAAATGATTGGCTCGTCTGAATCCGAGGCGCTCGCGTTCGTGGCAGATTCGGTGTCGCGGCGGGATGGTACACGTCTCGAGCGCGCTGCCGAGCTGCTGGAGATGGAGCACAGTGCTCTCCGCATGTTCACGTCGTGCGCGTGGTTCTTCGATGACCTGGCGCGCATCGAGACGATTCAGGTTCTGAGATATGCTGCCCTTGCGATCGAGCTTTCAGAAGATGCAGCCCGTCTACAGAAAGGATTCCTCGACTACATCGGCGACGCGAAGAGTAACGATCCCGCCGAAGGAACCGGACGCGACATCTGGAGAACTCACGTAAAGCCGCACGAGCAAGCAGATATCATGAGAGCATGACGGCCACGAGAGATCCGCTTCGTTTCGTTTTCGGCATACATCAGCATCAGCCGGTCGGCAATTTCGGTTTCGTATTCGAAGAGCATACCAGGGATGTCTATCTCCCGCTCTTGAAGCGGCTTGTGGAGCGAGAGTTCTTCCCGATCGTGATGCATCTGTCGGGACCACTTCTGGAATGGCTCGAATCCAGTCACTCCAGCTATCTCGACCTCGTCGGCCAGCTTGCATCTTCGGGTAAGATCGAGCTGCTGCTGTCAGGCTACTACGAGCCGGTGCTTGCAGCGCTTCCACGCGAAGACCGAGTTGAGCAGATCATCTGGATGCGCCAAGCGATCAAGTCGCGCTTTGGCGTTACGGCAACGGGGCTTTGGTTGACCGAGCGAGTATGGGAGCCGGAACTCGCCGCCGACCTGTCCGACGCGACCGTTCAGTACGTCCTCGTTGACGACCGCCATTTTCTCGTAAGCGGCTTCCAGCGACAGCAGCTTCACGTTCCCTGGAGAACAGAGAGCGATGGCAAGCGAGTTGACGTTCTCGCAATCGACGAGCGTCTCCGCTACCTGATCCCGTTTCGGCCGCCGGCTGAGATCGCTGACTATGTTCACGACCTTCGCGGACAAGGGCATCGTCTTGCTGTCTTCGCCGACGACGGCGAGAAGTTCGGCGGATGGCCCGGCACGCGTGAATGGGTTTACGACAAGGGGTGGCTCAATGATTTCCTGAACGTGATGGAGAAGCTCGTTGCGTCGGGCGACATCGTCATGAGCACGTGCGCCGAGGCACTCAAGGAAGTTCGGTCGGGCGGACTCGCATATCTGCCAACGGCCTCCTATCGCGAAATGGAAGGCTGGTCACTCCCGGCCGAAGCCGCTACGCGACTCGGCGCATTGGAGGCGGAGTTGGGGGAGGAACGACTGGCTGGTCCGGACAGCGCGTTCATTCGCGGCGCCCACTGGCGAAATTTTCTGGTGAAGTATTCCGAGTCGAACCGCGCTCACAAAAAAATGATGGCTCTCTCCGCGCTTTGCCGTCGCCGTGGGGATCCGGACCAAGCGCGCCGGGCGATCGGACGCGCTCAGTGCAACGATGCATCGTGGCACGGTGTTTTTGGTGGGCTATATCTGCCGCATCTGCGCGAGGCGATCTGGTTGAATCTCTCACGCGCTGAAGGCGAGCTCCGTAAAGGCGAGTCGTTGACGGCGGAAGTGCTCGACTTCGATGCTGATGGCAACGATGACGTCTGGGTGCATTCCGCCAACTTCTCTGCAGTCGTGTCCCCGGCCCGGGGTGCGGCCATTATCGAGTACACGATTTTCCAGGACGGCATCAACTACGCTGATGCCCTGACACGCCGCTGGGAAGCGTACCACGATGCCGCGTTGGCTGAGGCTCTTCGCGCGGCGAAAGAAGAAAAAGCGAAAGCAAACGCGCACGGGCCGGCAGGAAAAGGAACTTCAGGAGGAGCAGCTACAACAGACCAGGCAACTGACGGCGGAGTGCCGAGTATCCATGACCTCGAGCATTCAATGAGGCTGGTTGAGCGTCCACCCGTCGATCTCGACGATCGCGCGATAGCGGTGGACCGTGTCCTTGGCGCCAACGTCTCGGCCGCAAAGCATGCGAAAGCCGACTACACGCCGGTCAAGTCATGGGCGCGCGCGATTTTCGGCTTTGAAATCATCCAGGATCAGAAAGGGCTCGAGATAGTCTGCAAAGGAGACGGCCTCGAAAAGCGGATGAAGTTTTCGGAGGACGGCGCGATCGACATCTCATGGATCTGGGATGCGGCTGAATTCAAAACGGGCAGCCATTTCGCAACCGAGCTGTCGCTGTTTCGTGCCCTTCAACTCGGAGCAGAGCCTGAAGCAGCGCGTTGGATCGCCCCCATCGAAACCGTCGCCAAATCAGAAAAGGGACTCGACCGCACCGTCCAGGGCGAGTCGACTACGCTTTTGTGGGATTCTTCTGTGGGACGCGCGGAACTTCGTATTCGCCGGTCGCGATAAAGTTCGGGAGCAGGAACGGCAGCGCCTCACGAAAACGCCGCGCCCAAGCTGCCTCGTGGTGGCTACCGAACTCTTCCTCGACCCACATTAGATCATCGCCCAGCGCGTAGCCCTTTTCTTCGAGAAGGTCACGAAGGTGAAGGGCTTTCGCGACATGATGCGCTCCCTCGCGAGCACCGACGTCAAGGTAGAGTTTCCCCGGATTGAACGGCGCCTGCTCGATGAATGAAAAGGTCGCCTGCTCTGTGAGCCACAATGACGGACTCAACACGCCGGCAAAGCCAAATACCTCAGGATGACGGAAAAACGCGTAGAGGCTGATCAATCCTCCCATCGATGAGCCGACGATACCGGTGTGCTGTCGATCCGGGATGGTCAGATACTTCTCGTCGATGAGCGGTTTCACCGTGTTGATGAGAAAATCGAGGTAGAGATCACCGCGTCCCCCACCAAGCGCCGGATGCTCGAACGGGGAATACTCGGCGAGCCGGTCGCGGCCCATGTTCGGAATCCCGACCACAATCGCGTCTAGACCATCGAGACTCACCTCGGCCATCGCTACATCGACGTTCCAGGAACCGGCGAAACTCGTGGCGGGATCGAAGAGATTTTGACCGTCGTGCATGTAGATGACGGGATAAAGAATCTCTCCGGACTTGTGACCGCCCGGAAGAGAGATGAGGAGGTCGCGCTCGTTGCCAAGCTCAGGGCTGAAGACACCGTCGATTCGCTCGATCGAACCGAATGGATTGTTCGTCCGCCCGCGGCGGCGGCGCAGGAGATTACCGAGCGAAGTCACGTTCCGATCAGCCGGCGTACAGGTTGAGATCGGTTCCTACTGCGTCGGCGATGTCCATGACAGTTTGGAAATCGGGGTGACGCACGCAAACGTAACCATCCGAGACCAGCGTCTGGATCCAGTTCCGCCGCGGCGCGCCAATTGGAAGCAGGTCAACGTGAACGATATGCTTTCCAAAGCGATGCCTGAGACTTTCAAGGCCCTCGATGCGCTGAATGCATCCAGTGCCGATAGCGCGCTTGAAGATGTTTACCGTGTTGTATTTTCTGGGGCCATTCTGGGAGAACGTGCCTTTGATTTCGGCTTCGGCGTAACCGCGAAAGAGGTCGATGTCGGAAACAAAGTTCATCAGGTCGACAGTGCGCGCGCCGGCAGGACGAACGGCGATCTCACCGAATACAACCTCGCCGTTTGATTTCCGGTACCACTCCATGTGAGTGAAGCCGGTCTTCATTCCCAGTGCTTCGAGCACGGCCCGGCCCATTTCGTGTCCTCCCGCGAGCTCCGGCCCGTCGAGATCGCGCAGACACAGAGTCTGGGGACTGATCCATTCTTCGCTGCGCGCGGTCAGCGGCCGGGGGCGATAGTAGCCGATGTTCTTGTAGAGCATCTTGCCATCAACGCATATCGTGTCGTAGGTGAACTCCTCGCCGTCGATGAACTCCTCGACGTTGACGTGGTCGACGTGACCGAGCTTGGCGATTGCCGCCTTCAGTTGTTCCGGGTTGTCCACCCGGTACGTATCCATCGAGCCGGCGCCTGCGATCGGCTTGATGATGGCGGGGTAGCCGATAGTCTTTACCGCGGCGCGAACACCCTGAGCGCTTTTTGCTGCCTTGTGCTTCGGTGTACGAATCCCTGCCTTAGCGACTTTCTCCTTCATGATGTCCTTGTCGCGGAAAGGCAGAACTTCCTCGACGGTCATGCCGGGTGTGCCGAGCTCTTCGCGTAGTCGCGCCGCGAGAATAACACCGGGCTCCCAGAGGCAGATAACGCGGTCGATCGTCTTGCCATTTGCCCACTGCTTCACGGCCTTGATACAGCCTTCCTCATCCTGAAGGCTCGGCACACGGACATAGGCAGCGAGGTGCCGTTTCGTCATTCCGGGAACATCGTGTTCTGGCTGGTCGCCGACTCCAATGACTTGAGCGCCCTCGAGTGCGAGCCCGCGAACGAAGAATGGCATTTCATCCGGATAACCCGGCGCGATCATCATGACATTCATCGACTACTCCGTGCTCGAGTTCTCGAGTGTGACAAAGGGTATCATCCCAGCTCGACGTTTACGACAGAAATGAGACGCTGCAATGCAGTCATTATCACTGTGGTGTCGGGATGGCGCAGAATAATGTATCCATCGCCTTCATAGCTAGATGAGGGAGCAGCTCCCGGTATTGGAATTTTCACATCCACGACCAGAGAGCCCATTTCGCGGCCAACCTGATCGAGGCCGTGCACTTTGCGGATTCTGCCGTTGCCCTGGCCGCGGAGGAACGCAACGCCGACGGCGTACTTCCGTGTCGGGATCTCGAACGTACCGGAAACCATTACCTGCGCCCAGGCACGAAGGAAGTCGATGTCGTGAGCACGAGAGTTCAGTGTCGTGATCTGCGCGCCCGGCGGGCGAGCAGCGACTTCCGAGATGGCGATGGATCCATCGCGGCGACGGAACCACTCCATGTGGCTCAGGCCTGTCTCCATACCGAGCACTTTGAGTGCACGCGAGCCGGCGGCGCGAATGTCGTCGTAGCGCTCATCGTTCACTTCGCGCGGAGAAACTACGCACCACTGAATCCACGGATTGCGTACGGCTTCGAGCGGCGTGGGATAGTAGTGCGTCAGCGAGTGCCACACAGCATGTCCGTGAATCGAAATCGTCTCGAGCGAATACTCATCGCCGACGATGAACTCCTCGACGAGTGCAGGATCTCCCGCACTCGGCCTGACTTTCGATATCGCGTCGCGAAGTGATGCTTCGTCGTCCGCGCGAAACGTCGCGATCGCTCCTGCACCTGATGGCGGCTTAACCACGACAGGATATCCGACCGATGCCGCGAACGCGAGAGCTTCGTCGACACTCTCGACCAAGCTGTGCTTCGCGCACGGAATCCCGGCGGCGCGGAAGGCGTCCTTCATCTCCGATTTGTCGCGGAAGCGCCTTGCGACGTCGGGACGCATTCCCTCGATATCGAGCTTCTCCCGCACCTCGGCCAAGGGAACCTGAAGCTGCTCGTATGCGCCGAAGAGACGCTCGATGCCGCCAAGGCGCTTCGACAATTCTTCTGCTGCCCAAGACAACTGACCGGAATCGAGAATGTCGTTCACACGCCAGTGAGCGCTGACCTTCGAGGCCATGTCCGACGACATCTTTTCCGCGGGATCCTGGGTGATGACGCCGAGGCGCACATCCGGAAGACTGGCGACGGCTTCGATCATGCGCGACGCGTTCTCGGAGAGAATTGGCGCAGCGAAGACTACGTTCGTCATTGGCTTTCTAGTAACCGAGCTCGTCGATGAAGTGCGGCAACATCTTTCTCCACCACGGCCAGTCGTGATTCACGTCTTGACCCCAGAGATCGAGCTTGTGCGGAATTCCCTTGCTCTTAAGAATGTTGGAGAGGTTTTGCGATGCATGAGGTGCCTCGTAGGCTCCCTGACCAGTTGTAATCACGATGCGGCTGTGGTGCCGAAGCGTGTCGAGTGGGCCGCCGGAAAGTCCCTGCAAAAACCACGCAGGGTTGTTGAAGAAGCTATTCTCGTCGGAAAAGCCCTTGAGGTAGCCCGGGCTCAGATCGTAGAAGCCGCTCATTCCGATGAGCGTATCGAACAGATCCGGGCGGCGGAAGAAAGCATTCGCCGCATGAAAGGCACCGAAGCTGGCGCCCGTCGTCGCGATTCTTTCTGATGGGTTGCCCACTGCGTTGCGGATATATGGGACAACCTCTTCTTCGACGTATCCAGAGTACAACGCCTGTCGCCTCGCCTGTTCGCGAACCGGCAGTGTGCGATCCATCCACGCATGCGAGTTGATGCTGTCGATGGAAAAGAGCCGGATGCGACCGGCCATGATCGCGGGCTCGACTGCTTTGATGAGGAAAAATCGCTCGTTTTCGAGATAGTCGGCAGCCGCAGTTGGAAAGAGCAGAACCGGACGTCCACGAGTCCCATATGTGACAATCGGCATCGAAATGCCGAGTCGCGGGCTTCGCCATCCATCG
>JBDSBT010000079.1:0-5336 GCA_039921425.1 Gemmatimonadaceae bacterium
GCCGGCAATGATCGCGAAGGAGCCGCCGAAACCGCGTGAGTCAGGGTGTATACTTCCTGCCCCGCCTTCAACAAGTGATTTACCGCAGCATAAGCATCGTTCGATCCCCGACTCCACGCATACCAGCTACCCTCGGGGTTCGTCGCAACTAAACCAGCCGGGACTGGTGCAAATCCAACGAGCTTTTCGAAGGGGCCGCTGAACGGATCGAGAATGCGGTCTGCCGTCACACCCATCAGATATGTGAGCGTCCAGCCCGCATTGTCGTACGGCGGGGTCGGCGGACCGCCCGGATACGGAATGTCATCCGGATGATGCTGCGGCTCGAACATGTCCATCACGTGCGGTCGAAATGACTGATCGGTCTTCACGACATACGAGCCCCCAGGATAGCTCTTCCCTGCTACGGTGAACGTCGTCTTCGCGCGCAGGACGTCGATGCCGGTCTTCACCAATGTGTTGATGAATCTTACCGCAGTCGGGAAATCTTCCTGGTCGGCCGATATGATGTAGCCACGCGGATCACGCTGTGCGGGCTGGTGGAGAATCCTGATGTAATCTTCGGCCGACGCGGGCGTGCGGGCAGCGCGATTCTTGTCGAACACCTTCTTCACTGCGGCGACCTTGTCCGGCGTGAGCGTCCACGTGTCGGTACTGCCGCGGTTGATCGAGTTCTTGCCCATTCGATACGCGTTGAAGAGAAAGTCTTCACGGTACTTCGAGGCAACGTCCATCACTGCTCGATTCGCCGTCAGCTCATATGCGAGTGACTGCGCGAAGTGCCACGGCTGCGGCATGATGGGGTACGGCAGATCGCCTCTTGGCAGCAAGTTACTCGGCACGATAGCGACGTCCATCGGCGTCGGATTGCCAATGGCTTCTGTCAGAAGACCGATCATGTTGTGGTAGTACGGCGTCGTGCGCAGGCCACCATTCCACCACGTGGAGTATGACGATCCACTTCGCATGGTCGCACCCGGCTTGCCTTCCTCGATGAAACGGCTGTGCATTGCCGCGCCGACAAGATCGATCTGGATTGGAATGAGTGGATCGAAGTTGTAATTGAACGGATCGCGGAACGGCGGTGCGAAGATCACCGTGCCTGGGGGCCCGGTCTGATGATGATTGTACACGATGTGCGGATACCAGGCGCGATAGAGAATGCTGTCAACGGCCTGCGTTTCCGGCTGTGACGCCATATACGAATCGCGATTGTTGTCGTGACCCGCGTACTTCTGATAAAGGCGTGGCACTCCGGCAGTGGATCGGTCTTTCGCCACAGGCTCGCGCATGTACCAGTCGGAAACGAGATCCATTCCGTCTGGATTGACCAGCGTCGCAAGAAGGATGTCGTCGTGCAGAAAACGCTTCGTCTCCGCGTCGTTTTTGCTGACCATCTCGTATACAAACTGAATCAGCTGCTGGGCGCCGAGCACTTCCGAAGCGTGCAGCCCGCCATCGATCCACACAACTGCCTTGCCTTCGCGTGCGAGAGCGTGCGCCTGATCGGCGCTCAATTCCTTTGCGTGCGCGAGCCGGGTAACGATCTCCTGATAACGCTGGAGCTTCGCGAAATTCTCCGGCGCGGTGATGATCGCCATATACATCGGGCGTCCCTCGGCCGTCGTTCCGATGTGTACGACGCGCATCCGTTCGGATTCCCTGTCGAGCTTTTGCCAGTACTCAGTGAGCTGCTTGTAGTTTGCGAGGAAGTAGTCGTCGCCAATGTTATGTCCGAATTGCTTGAGCGGCGTCGTGATTCTGGTCTGGGCAATGACGGCCGGCGGCAGGACTGTAGACGACGCGAGCAATATTCCCGCGATGAGACGGAGCTTCATTCGATTCCGATTGGGGGCATGGCCAGGAAGGTGCTGCCCGCTAAAACTATCCCTGCGCGGGGCGGCGGGACACCGTTGCGGAAGCTGCGAGGAGCACACCAGTCAAGACGATCGCGCCGCCCACGATCGTCACTGGGGATGGGATCTGCCGTATCGATGGAATGATTGCCGCCAAGAGCGTCGCACCGAGCGGCTCGCCAAGCACTACAAGGTTCACAACGTAGGCAGGCATGTACTTGAGCGACCAGTTGAGCCCGGTGTGACCGAGCAGCATCGGGCCGATTGCGAGTCCGGCAAAGATTCCGATCTCACGCGGAGGCTGCGGGATGAGGTTCGCCCCGGTAATAATCGCCATCAGAAGCAACGTGATCGTGCACGCGCCATAGCACAGCCCGACGTACGACCAGATTCCGTAGGTCGCACGAAGGTGGCGACCGATCGTGAAATAGATCGCGGCAGTCACTGCAGCCGAGATCGCGAGCAGGTTGCCGAGGAGGGCGCCAGTGGGAGTGCCGCTCTTGTCGAGCCATGCCGGGAGGCCAATTACGATGGCGCCGATCACCGCGACGGCGATTCCCAATACCTGACGGCGGGTTGGATACTCACGGAGAAAGAGGGCGGAGATGGCGACGATGATCGGCGGCTGGAGATTTACCAGTGTCACTGACGCAGCGACCGTCGTGAGATGCACGGATGCGTTCCACGCCCAGAAATGAAATGCGAGGGCGATACCTGCCGCGACTGCGAAGGCGGCTTCTTTTCCCGTAAGTTTTTTCCACTCGCGCCACTCGCCGGTCAGCAGCAACGCGGCAGCGACGATGATGAGTGAAAAGCACAGTCGCCACCCGGCTATCGCGAGCGGATCAGCCGAAGACAGGCGAGTGAGCGGCCCAGCGAAAGAAATTCCAACCAGCGCCGCGGCGAGGACCAGGCCCGGAGACCGTGAGCCCCCAGGGTACTTCGAGGTGCTTTCCGAGCCGGCGGTTACCGGCAGATAGCTATTCCTGTGGAGTGCTGTTCGACACCATCAGAATCTGCTGCGCAGCGCGATTTCTCGCTTTCAGGACCTTTGACGAGTACGTATGACAGCCGGGTGTGTTCCTTCCCGTCACGCAGCCATTGTAACGCTGGAGCGCAACGTTCAGGCTGGGCGCATTCTTTATTGCTTCCGCGAGAACGCTCACACCGTGGCAAATATTGCCTTCGATGCTGTAGAGGTCCTGCGAGCTGCATCCCCATTGGCCGCGATGAAACGGCATCACCTGCATCAGGCCGCGAGCGCCGACAAAGCTGAGGGCGTGCGGGTTTAGCGTATTGTCTTCGACGAGCATCACGCCCACCAGCAGGCTAAGGTCGATGCGCTTGCGGTGACCCTCGGTGACCAACGCCTGCGCTATGCGGTCGGCGTTCTCCCCATTGCTGGTATACCGGCGGAGCACCTGGCCGATGCGAAACGCTTCTTCGCTCGGAGTCGAGGCGCTAATGACGGCCGCAGGGAGCTTGAGCAGCGCCACCGGACTCGTGTACTTCGGGTGCTGCTGTTGAATCGTCCAGATCGATCCGCCCACGAGCAGTGCCATGAGCGAAACGGCATGGATGAAGGGAACCATGTATCGGGGCCACCACGGGCGGAACAGGTTCTTCACCTGATCCCGCGTCGTCACGATCTTGAGGCTGGTCTTTCCCTGTTCAACATGGGAAAGTCCTCCGTCAGGCAGCTGGTACAAGTACTCCTCCCTTTCCGTCAGAAAATGCCCTGCCGAGTCGATCCGCGAACCGCTCCAGGGCGATAAAATCCTTCTCGAATACCTGATATTCGGCCGCAGTAGTGGGGGAACGATGGAGTGCTCCCTCAGGACCGGCCGATTTCTTGAGCTGCTTTCTACCCTTCACGATCTCCGCCCCATGGGACTCGGCGAAACTCCACATCCGACGGCCAATCTGTGAGTTCGTCAGCGGACATTCCGGGTAACGCGACCGGATGAACCGAATGAAGTACTCGTTATCTACAACCCGTTTTCCGGCCGGTACCTCGCCAATAACCGACGGATCGACACCGGTCTCGAGTGATACTCGAAGCTCAGCGCCAAGGACCGTGGCGATCTGGCGCAGCAGATCGAGCGAGACGTTGTAGTGATCGTCGTGCTCGATGTTGCGGATCGTGGACGGTGAGACGGGTACGGTCAATTGTGCGGCAACATCTTCCCTTCGAAGGCCCCTCAGCTTACGGAGGCGTTCGAGGTCGCGGCCGATCCAGTCTGTCATACGTAATATGGTAATGCTGTTGACTAGTTACGTATAATGGTAGCCGGGGTGACGCTATAGTGCAAGGCGGGTGAGGCAGCTGCCTGTAAACGGCGGTGACCGCCCTAGGGCGAGACGGTGTCCTGAGGAATAAAGGGCACTGCGAACATTTGAGTTGCGGCTTTGTCGGCGAAGCGCAGGACCTTGCCGGAGTACGTGTGGCAGTTCGGCGTGTTCGTGCCGCGGACGCAGCCGTTGTAGTTCAACAGGGCCCTTTCAAGCGACGGCGCTCGCTTGATGAAGTCGGCCAAAATCGCCGTGCCGTAACAGATGTTGGACGCGATGTCCGCCAGGTCCTTCGACGTACAGCCCTTCCACTTCCCGGCGTGGAATGGCATCACCTGCATCAGGCCGCGGGCGCTCACGTTGCTACGGGCCCTGGGGTCGAGCTTGGCGTTTTCCGTAAGCAGGATTCCGATCAACAGTGACGGCGACAGGCCCTTCTTGCTGCCCTCGGCTACGAGTGCCGTGGCGATCGTATTCGCCCTTGTCGTGTCCTTTGTATAGCGGCGGAGGACACTGCTCACCCTGAAAACCTGCTCGCTTAGAGGCGGCGCGGCTGCCACCAAAGACGGGGGAAGCTGCAGCAGGTCACCTGGCTTCACATATCTGGGCTTCTGCTGTTTGAGAGTCCAGACGGTTCCCGCGACGAGAAGCAGAGTTGCGGCAATGCCATGAGCAGCCGCCCTCAGGGCCCGCTGCCAAGGCTTCATCGGTGGCCGCTCGGCTGCGCGGCGGCGCACATTCGTGTACACGTTCCCCGCTGACTCTCGCCTGTCGTCGGGAGCGTGATTCATCTCATCATTCTCTCGATAATCGCGATCCGCGGGGAGGGTCATAATCACCTGTATCTGCACCGTTAGTGCCACACAAAGGTACGGACATTGCCCTTCGCTTGCTTGCCGCAGAGGTGGCTGGTGGCGGATAGTACTCATCCAATTTTCTAAATGAAAGAATCAGAAGGCCTCTACCGGTGGTTTCGCTTCCTCAAGCGAGCAGTGATAGGGCTGTTCCTCGTGATAGTCGGAATCACGGTATTCGGGTACGCCGTCTTCATGCGACGGGTAGACGCGCGCGGCGCCTGGGAAGCGGCATCGCGCGAGCTCAACGCGGGCATGCTGCGCTACGGGGAGCACGTCGAGAAATACGCCAAGACGTTCCAGCGAAGGCCTTCCGACTATTACCGCGCCTCCA
>JBDSBT010000080.1:0-7415 GCA_039921425.1 Gemmatimonadaceae bacterium
AATTCCGTCCCGGAAGGTCCCGACGGCTTCTGCCACGCCTGCTTTTCGGGCGACTATCCAACTGCCCCGCCCGCTGATCCGGACAAGCTCCGTTTCGGGTTAAGTAGCTGATAGTGGCGCAATCAGTTTTTTTCTTCGGGAACGGAAAGGCAGAAGGCACCCGTGAAATGAAGGCGGTGCTCGGGGGTAAGGGCGCCAATCTCGCGGAGATGACGAACCTGGGCGTGCCTGTCCCGCAGGGCTTCACCATCGCATGCAGCGAATGCATTACCTATCTCGAGAGCGGCAAGTATAGCGACAAGCTTCGGGCTGAAGTCGAAGGCAACATTGCCCGGCTCGAGCAAGCCACCGGCAAGAAACTCGGCGACCCCAGGAATCCGCTCCTCGTCTCCGTGAGATCAGGTGCATCGGTATCGATGCCGGGAATGATGGAGACGATCCTCAATCTTGGCCTCAACGATCGAGCGGCAGCCGGATTGGCGACACAGAGCAACAACGCGCGCTTCGCGTACGACTCCTATCGCCGATTCATCCAGATGTACTCCGACGTCGTGCTCGGAGTCTCGATCGCAGACTTTGAGCATCTGCTGAAAGCGCGCAGGTTGACGTCCGGAGTTCAGTCCGACTCCGATCTGAGTGAGGAGACTCTTCGGAATCTCGTCGAGGAGTACAAGGCCCTCGTGCGAAATGCGACCGGGGCGGAATTTCCAACCAACCCGGTAGTGCAGCTCTGGGGAGCGATAGAAGCTGTGTGGAAGTCGTGGACTCTGAAAAAGGCCCGCGACTATCGCAAAGTGAACGGTATTGCCGATGACCTCGGAACCGGAGTCAACATCGTCGCGATGGTGTTCGGCAATCTAGGTGACGATTCGGGAACAGGCGTTGCCTTTACGCGCGACCCGTCAACCGGCGAGAAGAAGTTCTACGGCGAGTTTCTTGTCAACGCACAGGGCGAAGATGTCGTAGCCGGCATTCGGACGCCACTGCACATCGACGAGATGGCGGAGCGACTTCCCGGCGCCTACACCGAGCTGCTTGAGACGCAGGACCGTCTCGAGAAGCACTACGCCGACATGCAGGACCTCGAATTCACGGTCGAACGAGGGAAACTATTCCTCCTTCAGACTCGTAACGGAAAAAGAACTGCGGCCGCTGCAGTCCGTATCGCACGCGACATGGTGCAGGAAGGGTTGATTGACCGAGCCGATGCCGTCAAGCGCGTTCCGCCAGCCGATCTGGACCAGCTTCTTCACCCCATCATCGACCCCGCTGTCAGGGCGAAGCCGTTGTGCCTTGGCCTCCCGGCCAGTCCCGGAGCCGCGAGCGGTGTTGCCGTATTCGACCCGGACAGCGCCGTCGAGCGCGCCGCGGCGGGCGAGGCCGTAATTCTGGTCCGCGATGAGACGACACCCGAGGATTTTCACGGTATCGTCGCCGCCCGTGCTGTCCTTACGGCCCGTGGCGGAATGACCAGCCACGCCGCTGTTGTCGCTCGAGGAATGGGTAAGTGTGCAATCGTCGGATGCAAGGACATCGATGTAGACATTCAGCACAGACGGTTCTCGGTCAACGGCACGGTCATCACAGAAGGTGAATGGCTTACCCTCGACGGCGCGACCGGTCGGGTATTCACCGGCAATCTGCCGACCATCCCAAGTGAAGTAGTGCAGGTCACGAACGGAACGCTCGCCCGTTCGGCCGCACCGCTATATCAATCGTACTCGGAGTTGCTCGAGTGGGCAGATGATCTTCGCCGGCTGAAAGTTCGTGCAAACGCCGACACGCCGCGGGACGCGCGCATCGCTCGGAATTTTGGAGCCGAAGGAATTGGCCTTTGCCGCACCGAGCACATGTTCTTCGAGGGTGAGCGAATCACGCCCATGCGAGAGATGATCGTTGCGCGCGATGAAAGTGGACGTCGGCGCGCTCTCGCCAAGCTGATGCCCATGCAGCGGTCGGACTTCGAGGGAATCTTTGAGGCGATGAACGGTCTGCCCGTGACGATCAGACTGCTGGATCCTCCCCTGCACGAATTTCTTCCCCATGGCGGAGAGGAGAGTAAGCTTCTAGCACGGACGCTTGGCGTACCCCGCGAAGAGCTCAACCGCATCGTCGAGGGTCTCCGCGAAAACAATCCGATGCTTGGCCACCGCGGATGCCGCCTAGGAATTACGTTCCCGGAAATCACGGAAATGCAGGGCCGGGCCATCTTCGAAGCGGCCGTGAGGGCAATGCGGCGAGGAATCGATGTCCAACCGGAAATCATGGTTCCACTCGTATCAACGGTCGCTGAGTTCGACAACCAGCGTGCGATCCTCGAGAATGCCGCAGATCAGGTCCTCGGCGTGATGGGCGAAAGCGTCAGCTACATGATTGGCACCATGATCGAGCTGCCAAGAGCTGCCCTCACCGCTGACGAGATTGCAAAAAGCGCCGAATTCTTCTCGTTTGGAACAAATGACCTGACCCAGACTACTTATGGTCTGAGCCGCGACGACGCCGGCCGTTTTCTGCCTTCTTATGTTGAGCAGGGTATCTTTGCGGACGACCCTTTCCAGGTGCTCGACTCCCGTGGGGTGGGAAGGCTCATCAGGATAGCCGTCGAGGACGGTCGCCGGGTGCGTCCGAACATCAAGCTGGGAATTTGCGGCGAGCACGGCGGCGAAGCCCGTTCAATCGCGCTGTGTCATGACATCGGCCTCGACTATGTATCCTGTTCACCGTTCCGCGTGCCTATAGCCAGACTTGCCGCCGCTCATGCCGCCATTAACGCGTCGTAATAACCTGGCGCGTGCGATCGATCTTACTCCGGCTCCTGCGCTTCCGCGGGTGGCCACGGAGTTTGCTCGCCCGCTTCGTATCGCACTCGTTACCGAGTACTACTATCCGCACCTCGGCGGCATCTGCGAGCACGTGCATTTCTTCGCACGGGAAGCACGGCGCCTCGGTCATCATGTAGACATCGTCACGTCGAACTTGAAGGGCGCTGTAGCCGAGCCGCATGTGGTTCGAGTGGGACGCAGCCAGCCGATCTACTTCAATGGATCTCAGGCGCGGTTGACAGTCGGACTCGGCCTCAAGAAACAGCTCAAGGACGTTTTTCGCCGCGGCGACTATGATATCGTCCACGTTCATTCGCCGCTGAGTCCCTCGCTTCCCGTCATTGCAATCGACGCGGCCGACTGTCCGGTTGTAGGAACCTTCCATACCTACTTCGACCAGTCGAACCTCTATGCGCTGAGCCAGAAGTGGCTCCAGGGCAAGCTGAATCGAATGGCTGCCGCGGTGGCGGTTTCACATTCCACCACTGTTGCCCTCAACAGGTATTTCGAAGCCAACTGGACGATCGTTCCCAATGGCATTGACCTGGATCTGTTCAATCCGCACGTGCCGCCGCCGCCCGGGATTCGCAAGGACGTACCGTCGATTCTCTTCCTTGGCCGGTTCGATCCTCGCAACGGTCTCAACACACTGATCGATTCTTTCAAGAAGATCAAAGGCGGTGGACGCGAGGCGCAGCTTGTCGTCGTTGGTGACGGACCACTTCGCAAGCATTACTATCGCTCCGCCGGCGGCGATCCTGACATCACGTTCGTCGGCGCCGTGCTTGGCGCGCGTCCCAGTTATTACGCGCACAGCTCGATCTACGCCTGCCCGACAACCAAAGCATCCTTTGGTATTACGCTCCTCGAGTCGATGGCATGCGAAACGCCAGTAGTTTGTTCGGACATTCTCGGCTTCCGGGATGTCGTCAAACACGAGCGTGAGGCCCTCATGTTCCACTGTGGTGATGTTGACGCGCTGTCAGACGATCTGGTTCGCCTTCTCGACGACGAGACACTGCGCGCTCGTCTTGGAAAGACGGGACGTCAACACGCTCAGACCTACGGCTGGCCCACCGTGACGAACGCGATTCTCGACGTGTATATGGGGGTGCTGGGCCCTTCAAAGGTGAAAAGATGATTCTGCCCGCTGCGGTCGGCTTGACGCTCGCTGGCAGCGTTGTGCACGGAGCTTTTCATCGAAACAGCAAAGTCTTCGGGCCAGTACTCGGACACCTCCCGACAAGAGAGCGTGAAGTCGCGCTGACGTTTGACGATGGACCCAACCCCGATGCGACTCCACGCATCCTCGACACCCTTGGCGAGCTTGGAGTAAAGGCGACCTTTTTCGTGCTCGGAAGACACGCGGAGCGTTGGCCAGACATCGTTCATCGAACGGTGATGGAAGGGCATGAGCTCGGAAATCACGGATACTTTCACAGAAAGCTGCATCTTAAGTCGCCTTTCTATGTGAAACGCGACCTGGGACTCGGCAAGCGAGCTATCGAAAGAGCTGGAGCGCATGCGCCAAGATTCTTTCGTGCCCCGCACGGCTTTCGAAGCCCCTGGGTTTCGGCAATTGCTGGTTCCATGGGAGAGCGAACGATTGGCTGGTCGCTCGGCGTGTGGGACAGCGATCAGCCGGGAGTAACCACGATCGTCGATCGAACAATGGAAGGTGTGCGACCCGGGTCCATCGTGCTCCTCCATGACGGCGATGGCTACAACGCCGACGGAAATCGGTTGCAGACTGCTGCCGCTCTTCCACGCATCATCAACGGCCTTCGCGACCGCGGATACGACTTCGTAACGCTGCCGCCGCAGTGAAGCACGGCGTCTCGCGGGCGCTTCGATGGATTCTGACGGCGGCCATCGTCATCTTCCTGATTGTCTTCGCCCGCACAATTGACTGGCACGCTGCGTGGACTTCGATAAAGAGCGCGTCATTGCCACTGCTTGCGGCGGCAGTCGTCATTAACCTGCTCACGATTGTAATCAAGGCGATTCGATGGTGGGTGTTTCTAAAGCCCGCCGGATCGCCCTCTCTTCCGCTGGCGATGAGAGCGACTGTCGCAGGCGCCGGTCTCAACAATGTGCTCGTTGCCAATGGCGGGGATGCGGCTCGCGTTGTGTTCGTCTCTCGGGCAACCGGTATTCCCAGCTCGACGGTACTCGCGACACTGGCGCTTGAGCGGCTGTTCGACCCCGTCGGATTCATGATTCTTCTCGTCTTCGGCGTCCTGTTCTTTGCCCTGCCGCCGTCTCTCGAGAAATGGCACATCCCAGCGGAGATGGCGCTTGGCCTCATGGCGATACTGCTGACGTGGTTCGTGTATGCTTCGCGACATGCGAAGCCAGAGCACGTTCCCGAGCGCCGAACGGAAGCTCGCGGAATTGTCGGAAGCATCCGTCGATATCTCGCGGGCTTTGCCGCGAGCACGCAGAAACTCACGACCGGGCCACGGTTTATCGGTGCGTTGGCGCTGTCGATGCTCTCGTGGGCTGGACAGTTTGCGACATTTCAGCTCGCCGCAGACGCGGCGCATGTGCAGATACCGCCGGCGGGAAGCCTGGCCGCCCTGCTTGCGATCAATCTTGGCTTGTTGATTCGCGCGACGCCTGGTAACGTCGGCTTCTTTCAGTTCGTGTTCGCGCTCGCGGTCGAGCCTTTTGGCGTCGCAAGAAACGATGCCATCGCCGTATCACTGCTGATTCAGACGCTCCAGATTCTTCCGGTAACGCTTATCGGCGTTGCGCTAGCTCCTGAATTCATCTTCACGCGAAAGAAGCGCAATGACGGCGCACCCGCAGTCGCTTCAGGACTGATTGAGGAACGCGATGAACTCAGCGGGGCTTCGCGTAAGGCCTGAGAACGTCCTGACTGTTCGGCCCTCGCTGTCGACGATAGCGTAAAGCGGGAGGGCCACGGTACCAAACCGATCCTCCTGGAATTTCTGCTGGCTGTCGTAGATTGGCCCATCTCCGTCTGTGTAAAGCCGGCTGAGAACGAAGCGTGACAATGCCGCCGATACGTCTGCCCGTGCAAACATGTTGGCCTCCATCCACCTGCAGTTGGTGCACGTGTAGCCGGTGAAATCGATGAAGACGAGCTGGTTGTTCGTGGAGGCCGCTAAAAGCGCACGGCGATGATCGTTCAGAATCCAGTTAAGCGCTACCGGATGCCCCGCCGATGGCACCGGCGCAATCGCGACTGACGATGGAGGCAGGAACGCTTCGATTTCGCCGAGCGGCCTTCCCGTCAGTCCGGATGCAAGCCAGAGCGCCATCCCAGCCGCAGCGGTTACCGAGAGCCATGACAACGAGCGCGACACCGTCCGCGACTTCGTTGAGCGGAAAGTTACGACAGCGAGATAGATCGCGGACGCGGCGGCCATGACAATCCACACAAGCAGCGAAACGTTGCGCGATATCAATCCAAGGCGCCACACGAGATCGGCGTTGGAAAAGAACTTCACTGCAGCCGCGATCTCGAACAATCCGACTACGACCTTGATTTCCTGGAGCCATCCGCCCGCCCTTGGCAACGCAGCAGTCCATCGCGGAACGAGAGCAAGCACGAAAAACGGAGTGGCAAACACAATTGAGAACACGGCCATGCCGACTAGCGGACGCAGCCAGTCGCCGCGTGCAGCCGAGACGAGAAGCGGTCCGACAAACGGGGCCGTGCATGTGAAAGAGGCGAGCGTGAATGCGAAACCCATCAACACAGAGCCAATTGCATTTCCGGACCGGCCCCGCGCCGACGCATCGACACGATTAAGCATACGATTCCCGAACGGGAGAGGGATGTCGTACAATCCGAGCAGGCTCAAAGCAAATGCGACGAACACGAGCCCTATCCCGACGTTGACCCAGGGGTTCGAAGCGAAGCGGGAAAGTCCCGACGCACCGATGAGGACCGCGAGGCCAAGCCCAAGAGCGGTGAACGTGACTACAATGCCCGAGGCGAAGAGAAGCGCGTGTCGGATTGCATGCGCGTTCGACCTGCTGGAGTTGCCGTTTAAATAGGCAACCGTGATTGGCAGCATCGGAAACACACACGGCGTCAGGAGCGAGAGAGCACCAGTGACTGCCGCCAGCCAGAGGAACGACGCAGTCACGTCTTGTGCGGTGGCAGCTTCACCGAAAGAGTTGTCGTCTTCGCCGGCAGGCAAAACTTGTCACTGCATGCCTGCGATCTCACTTTCACGGCGATCGGCTTGCCACTCTTCATCGCCTCGGCCGATACACGAATCGGGACGGTGATGACCGGCTCGCCCGAATAAGTTGCAGTTTCGATTCCGAAATTTGGGTCCATCGCTTTTTGTGGAATCGGCACCGCAATACTAGAGCTGAGTGCGATGCTCGATGATGAGTCAATCTTGACGCTTAACGGTGTCGGTCCCTGACCGGGCTGGGACGGCGCGTAGACGTGCCAGCCGTTGTCGATTGTCGCCTTGACGCGTACACTGACGAGAACAGAACCATCTGCGGCCGGCGTCTGCTCCCCAACTTCAGCCGTCCAGGTGACCGGCTGGGGTCCCTTGGCTGAGGGGGGTGACGCCTGTTCTGCACAGGCGATAGCCGCGCCGG
>JBDSBT010000081.1:0-11374 GCA_039921425.1 Gemmatimonadaceae bacterium
GCTTCTCGTTGAGCAGGGTTACGACGTCGTTGGAGCGACGATGAAGCTGTTCTGTCACGGCGACGACGTGCCGGACCGTCCGTGCTGTTCGCTTGACTCGGTGAACGACGCCAGGCGCGTCTCGGAATCGCTTGGCGTTCCACACTACGTGATCAATCTCGAGGATCGGTTCGGCCACGATGTCGTCGACGACTTCGTCAGCGAATACTCCCGCGGACGCACACCGATTCCCTGCGTGCGCTGCAACACGTTCACGAAGTTTCGCGATCTGGTAAAGAAGGCAGACTCGATCGACGCGAAGTGGATCGCTACCGGACACTACGCGCGCGTCACGAATGGAGAGCTGATGCGCGGTGCCGACGACAACAAGGACCAGACATATTTTCTGTGGGGAATCGATCGCTCGGTTCTTTCGAGAATGCTCCTTCCGGTCGGCGATTCCACCAAGTCAGAGACGCGAGCGCTTGCGCGAAAGCTGGGATTGTCAGTCGTTGCAGAGAAGCCGGAGAGTCAGGAGATCTGTTTCGTTCCGGACGGCGATTACATGAAGATATTGCGCCAGCGGCTCCCGCCTGACGCTCCGGCACTGACGCGCGGCCCGATCATCACATCTGACGGGCGAACGGTCGGCGAGCACGAAGGGTTCGCTCGTTATACAATTGGACAGCGACGTGGCGTTCCGGGCGGATTCGCAATTCCGATGTACGTCGTAGCGATTCGCCCCGATGATCGCGCGGTGATCATCGGGCCGCGTGATGAGCTTCTGGGCAGCGGCGTCATCGCGCGCGAAGTGAACTGGATTGCAGATGCGCCGCGTGTTGGAGATCAGGTGCAGGTTCGTGTGCGTCACCGCGCTCCAATGGCGTTCGGCGAGTTGATTCGGGACGACGGAAATGAGATCGAGATCGCTCTCGACGAGCCAGTCGCTGCCATTACGCCGGGACAGTCAGTGGCGCTCTACGACGGCCGCCGGGTTCTTGGCGGGGGATTCATCGAATCGGCTGCCCGGCCGCTCAGAAGCCCGTTGCCAATCCTGGCCGCCTGACGGCGAAGAATGTCTTCGCGGGCAGTTAACGCTCGCCCATTTCCGGGCATCATAGATCAGGATTACAAGGGACCCTTTTTCATTGATGCTGTGGCGAACATGCCCCCGACCCCCGCAACCACGCCAGCTCCAAGGCCGACTACTTCGACCGATATACCAAAAAAGGATTGAGCGGCGTTCCCTTCCACCACTCCTTCACGTTGTCGTTTCTCGTGATCGCGATGTGGAGGTGCGGCGCGTTTGGGCTCGCATCTCCGGTCGACCCCACGAAGCCAATGATTTCACCTTTCGTCAGTGCAACTCCTTCTTTCAGTCCGGGTCTGTAACTGTCTAGATGACCGTACATCAACACGTACCGATTGCTCGGATCTGACGCATAGATCGTAAGCCCCCCGGCGACACTGTTGTGAAATTTGAGCAGTACTCCCGGAAGGGCTGAAAGCACCGGAGTGTTGCGCGCCGCCATGATGTCGAGCGCCTGGTGTTTTCTCGTTCCGCCGCCGCGAGCATCGTCGAAGCTGTCATACAGATCTTTAAGTGCCACGCCAGCGACGGGAATAATCGGTCCCTCTTTTTTCAACGCATCGAGATCCGCAGGCACAACAGGCGGGTTCGACGAGCCGTTTGCCCCGGGCAGAACAGGCGCAGCCGCATAGGACCCGACGGTGGTATCTCCGGTCGATTCGATGGCATTTGCGGCAACGACTGAATCCCCCGCCTGACCCGGCTTTTTCTGTGCCGTGTCGATCACGAGAGCAGTATCGCCTGCGCGCGCGAGGGTGACCGACGTGGTCCTGTTTGGTTTCGTCGTGTAAATCAGCGAAATCGTAAACGCGCCGATGAAGGTGGCGCCCCATGCTCGCCAGGGCGCGTTAATACTTCATGCCCCCGGCCGCGGCGAATTCCTTCATCATCCGCTCCTGTTCTTCGCTGAGCTTCTCAGGTGCTTCGATCTTCACCTCGACAATGAGGTCGCCGGTCTGGCTGCTCTTGTTCATGCCCTGGCCACGAACGCGAAAACGTTTTCCCGATGGAGTACCGGCAGGAATCCTGATCAGCACTTTCTTTCCGTCGAGTGTCGTCACGCTGACTTTCGATCCCAGAGTCGCCTGCGCGATGTTGATCGGAATCGTCGCGATGACATCGAGGCCTTCGCGCCGGTAGAATTTGTCCAGCATCACGGTAAACGTGATGAGGAGATCGCCCGGCGGTCCATTGCTTGATCCTTTTCCACCCTGCCCCTTCAATCGGATTTTCGAGCCCGTATCGACGCCGGGTGGAACCGTGATGAGAACCTTTTTACGCGTGCGCACTTCACCGGCACCATTGCACGTCGGACATGGCTGCGACGGAACCTGGCCACGTCCGAGACACATCGGGCATGGCCTGTTCACGGCAAAACCACCCTGACCAAATGAAACAACTCCGCGTCCCGAGCACTCCGGGCAGATCTTCATCGTCGAGCCGGGCGCGCCCCCGGTTCCGCGACATGTGCCGCACTCTTCGTTTACCTCGAGGTCGACCGGCACCTTACCGCCTCTGGCCGCGGTTCGAAACGGAATCTCGAGAGTGGTCTCGATGTTCTGGCCGCGCTGCGGACCCGTTGGGCGCGACTGCGACTTCCCCTGGTTGCCGAATATCGAGCCGAAAAGATCGCCCAGCCCGCCCAGGCCACCAATGTCGAAATCCTGGAAATTGACGTTGGGATTGGAGCCTTGCGCGGATGGCCGCTGCGAGTATCCGCCCCGAGAACTCGCTCCCCCGAAACCGCTGAAAGCGCCGAGCCGGCGCATCTCGTCGTATTGCTTTCGCTTCTCGACGTCGCCGAGAACGTTGTTCGCCTCGGAGATTTCCTTGAACCGCTCCGCTGCCTTGGGATCGTTGGCGTTGGCGTCAGGATGGGTTTTCTTCGCGAGCTTGCGATATGCCTTCTTAATTTCGTCCTGCGTCGCCGTGGACGGCAATCCCAGCACCGCATAGAAGTCCTTGGTCTGAGCCATGAACTCTGCTTGTCGGTCTAGTCGTGATGCTGGCGGACGACCACACGGGCGGGCCGCAGAAGCTGTCCCTTGAACGTGTAGCCGAGCTGATAGACGCGCGACACTGTTCCGTCGAGGTCGGGGCTGTCAGCGGTTTCAGTTCCAACTGCTTCGTGCAGGGCCGGGTCGAATTTCTGATCAACCGGATTTACCGGCTCGAGGCCGGCGCCGCGCAATGTCTTGTCGAGCTTCTTCTCGACCATCTCGACGCCTTCGACGATTGTCCTCGATTCAGTCTGCGCAGGGTCGACGTGCGCAAAACGTGCAATGTCGTCGAGCGGATCAAGAATTAACCTCGCGAGCTCGGCTTGACCGCGCGCTTCGGCTTCCATTTTCTCCTTCAGATTCCGGCGGCGGAAATTGTCGAACTCCGCCGCAAGGCGAAGATGCTTGTCTCGCTCGGTGGTCAGCTCGCGCTGCAATTCGGAAATCTGGTCGTCGGTTGGCCCGTCGGCACCAATCGTCGGATCGTCGTCTGCCGTATCGACTCCATCCAAGGCCTCATCGGAAATATCAGCCGTCGCGTCCGCCATTCCGGCCGGAACGAAGTCTCTAACCTCTGAATTGTTCATTCCTTCCCTGTTCCGTTTCATCTTCTGAATCTAACCCGTTTCGAGTGAACGCCTGACCATGTCGAGGGCTGCTTGAACTGCCCGCAACCTGACTTCGTCCCGCGTCCCAAAGAATCGCAGACATCGGGCCTGCGTGTCGATTCCATCCGTCGCAATCCATACCATCCCAACCGGCTTGGCGGCAGTTCCGCCCCCCGGTCCCGCGACGCCAGTAATTGCGATCCCGATGTCGGTTTTCATTCCTTCGCGGACAGACTTTGCCATTGTTGCGGCCACTTCCTCGCTTACTGCCCCGTGCTCCTCGATGTCGCTGTCACTGACGCCGAGCCACTCGCGCTTCACGCCGTCGTCGTAGGCCAGCACGCCGCCCACGAACACGTCGCTCGAGCCAGGAATGGCCGTGAGCCGCGCGCCAAGCAATCCGCCTGTGCAGCTCTCGGCGACCGAAATCGTAACACCCTTACGCCGGCACATCGCGAGAACGACCTCGGCCAGATCAGCGCCGTCCTCTCCATAGACATACCGTCCCGCCGCATCGCGAAGTTTCAACACTGCCGCAGCGAGTGCCGCGTCAGCCGCGTCGGCGGTCAAGCCTCGAGACGTAAGCCTGAGGTCCACGCTTTCAACTGATGGCAGAAACGCCAGGCCAAGCCCGTCGAGGCCGTTCGATAGATCGCCAAGCTGGTCCGCCAGAGCTGATTCTGCGATGCCGGTGGTGCGGAGCGAGCGTGATCGGATGACAGCAGGCGTAGCGCCGGCGCTGCGCACACGATCGACGATTCGAGGAAGCAACTCATCAGCGAGCATTCCGCGCATCTCTCGCGGCACCCCTGGGAGCATCGCAACCCATCGTCCTTCCGCATCCTCGATCCAGATTCCGGGCGCGCTGCCGTGCTGGTTGGGAATGATCGTCGCGCCTTCGGGAATCATCGCTTGAGCAATGTTCGATTGGGGAAACGGTCCGAGCCGGCGGTACCGGGCCCATCGCGCCTTGAGCGCATCGACGATTGCCTCATCCCGAATCATTGCGCGCCCGAACAAGGCGGCAACAGAGGCTTTGGTCATGTCGTCGCTCGTCGGGCCAAGTCCGCCGGTGGTGATCACGGCGCCTGTTCGATCCAGCGCCGCCTTCACTGCTTCCGCTATGTCACCCGCAATGTCGCCGACTGTAGTGCGGTGAACTATCTCGACGCCAATCGCCGCGAGCTCGCGGGCGAGATGAGCAGCGTTGGTGTCGACTGTGAACCCGAGCAACAGCTCATCGCCAATGGTGACGATCTCGATTTTCACAGCCTAGCTCGCGAAGACACGCCAGTATCGCAGCATGTAAAGTCCGAGCGAATAGACGGTTAGAAACACGGCAGCCGCCATCGTCACCGTTCCAACGATTCCGTTGAAATAGGCAAACGACCTCCACGAGGCATCGTCCCAACCCTTCACTGCGGCGAGTGTCGCCGCGAAGAACCAGAAGTACGCGGCGCCTACCCACACTGACTGAAATCCCGTCTTCCACTTCGCCGGGCCGATCGCGGAAATGACAACGCCGCGGCGAGCCGCAAGGTGGCGAAACACGGTCATGAAGAGCTCGCGGCCGAGGACTATCGCCATTACCCACCACGGCAGTCCGATTGGACCGATCGGAGTTTGAAAGCGAAAGCTGTGCGCCGCTCCAAACGAAGCAGTCGTCGCCGAAATCGGATCCGCGGGCGGCGACATCAGTACGAACATCGGGATCAGGGTGGCGAAAAGGAGCAGCTTGTCAGCAAGTGGATCGAGGAGACTGCCGAGATCGGTAATCAGATTCCTGGATCTCGCGAGCATGCCGTCGACATAATCAGATACCGCCGCGACGATATAGATCACGAAAGCGGCGGCCCGGGCGAACGGAGAATTGATGAACGGGAGCGCCGCGATCAGCGGCGCGATGAGAATTCTGCCGACCGTAATCGCGTTCGGAAGATTCACTCTCGATGGTCTCGCTTCAGGCGAGCGCCTTCCAGGACCAGCTCGCTGATAGCTTTCAGCGTGTCGAAGACGCCGTCGCCGGCAATCGTGACAGCTTCGACATACGCAACCCGCTCGACCCATTCTCCGCTCGATAGCTGATCGACGAGGTTCTGGCCAGCGTGGTACGGATCGGGAGCTACTCTCGCTTTCGCGGGCTCGGCCGGCTCCCAGCCCGGGTTCAATGCCGCTTGTAGATCGGCGACTGGAGCCGCGTTGGGAAGATCGCGCTTGTTGTACTGAATCACGAACGGCATGCGAGTAAGATCGTACCCGTACTCGGCCATGTTGTCGTAGAGATTCTGCATCGACTCGAGGTTCGCTTCCATGCGCTCCACCTGCGAATCGGCGACGAAGACTATTCCATCAACGTTCTTCAGGATCAGCTTGCGGCTCGCGTTGTGGTAAACCTGTCCGGCAACAGTGTAGAGATGAAAACGCGTATTGAATCCGCGGATGGTTCCGAGGTCAACCGGAAGGAAATCGAAAAACCTCGTTTGCTCTGTTTCCGTCGCGAGGGAGATCAGCTCGCCTCGCGTGTCCGGCTTCACCTTGCCGTAGATGTGCTCGAGGTTCGTCGTCTTACCGCCCAACCCGGGACCGTAATAGACGATTTTGTAGTTGATCTCTCGCGCCGCGTTGTTGGACATCGACATCGCAGTTCTATCGGGAAGGCGTGCAGTCGCGGTCAGCGGCGGAGGTACCGGGTTTCGCCTTGGTCGATTTCGAGGCCGTTGAGCGCCCGAAGCTGCTCTTGCAGGCGACAAGTCGTTGAACAACAGCCCCATCATGAGGAAGAGAAAGCAGGTACCCGGGATAGCGGCAAGAACCCCGGTTCCCACCATTCCAGTCGCGAATATTGCAGCCGTAAGAATTCGTATCGCCAGTTTTCCCGGCGTGCGCGAGTCGCCGTGCGAGGGAACGAGTACCCAGGCGATAAAGACGATCCATAAAAAGAGGCCAATAGCGCCTTGCTCGAGTGCCAGGCGGGCGTACTCATTCTCGAGGGAGATCGCTCCCTCCACCCGCTTCTCGATAAAATATGGAAGGCTCGTGCCACCGGCCCCGAGTCCGTTTCCGAACGGGTACCGCGTGACTATATCCACTATGCCAGCGTTGGCGCTTCCGATAAGGCGCTGCGCAACATATTCTTTGTCTCCAAGGCTAATAAAGCGTTGTAAACGTGTTTGGCTGGCCACGAGAGTGGCGACGATAATGGCTCCGCCCGCGAGTCCCATCGCGACGCGCGGACTGCGGCGATTCTGAATCAGTATGGCGACCAGGGCAACTATGGCCAAAACGGCAGTGCTGCGTGACGCAGACACGAAGACTCCGACAGTGCCGATCGCGAGCCCGGCGAAACACACGGCGTACCCCAGGCCTTTGACATGTTTGCCCGAGATTGCCATACCGAGCAGGGGAATCGTGACAACCATGGTACCCCCATATGAAGCAGAGCTCGAGAACGTGGCGGGTATCCGATAAAACGAGGTCTCTTCCAAAATAGATTTGTAGATGATAGATGTGACACTTGACACCGGATATAAGGAGTTGATCCCGTTGACGAATTCATATCCCGCAAACAAAAAAGCAACCAGGTTCAGGATGGCTACTCCAATCGCAAGCTTCCTGAAGTCGTCCCGCTCGAGCCGCGCTCCCAGAAGGATGAATGGAAGAAAAAGAACGGCACTGCGAAATCCGACGAGCTGTACTAGAACATCCTGCTTTGGAAGCAAAAGCATCAGGGAGGGAACAAGAGCCAGCGCGACTACCCAGTCGCGCAACCGATTCTCTCTGATGCTTTGAGCGGGGGACAAATGCGCTCTAAGCTCGGCGATGTACAAGCCAGCGGCTGCCGAGTCAAAAACGAAATACCCTGCCGTGGTGAGATTTGCGCGGAGAATGCCGTATGAATAGCCAAACGCCAAAGCGCCTAATAGTCCCGCGCTTCGCGACTGTGTTCTTGCCCAAAACGTGAGCGCAAAGGCCAGCACGCAGATTATGATCGCTGTCACGTGTTTAAGCCTTCGCCTTTCCCGATTTTGGCGACCCCCTCAAAGAACGAGCAAAACTTGTCCAGTTGGGCAACGGGATCGCATAATTCGTAAGCCCGCTGCGGCCCGCGCGATCGGAGTGAGTTATCTCTCGAGAACTCACTTTTGAAAATCAGTGCGTCAGGTTTGGTTTTCAGAGCCCATCGTTCGAGCCAGGTTCTGCCGTTGAAGGCTGCGTGCAGCCAGAGAACAACCAGAACGCCAAGACGTTTCGCAACAGCGGCGAACATGGCGTGTGACCACCTCTCGATCCCACCGTAGATATTGCCCGCGGTAATGTGAGGTAACCTCAACTGCGCGTAGGACGGATGGTCGCGTATGCCTGAATGAATTCTTTCGAAAGTCTGAGTGAACCGAATTTTCGCTCAGCCTCACTTCTCCCAGCCTCGCCCATCGCCTGACGGAGTTGGCCATCCAGCGCGAGTAGAGTCATCTGATGAGCCAAGCTCGTGGGGTCTCCCGGCTCAGCGCGAAGTGCAAAAGATCCCTCCGCGACAATTTCTGCGGCGCCACCAAGCGGGCTCACTATTACTGGGCGTCCGGTGGCCATCGCCTCGATGATGACGAGACCGAAGGGCTCCGGCAAGGTGCTGGCGTGAACAATAACGTCGAGCGCGCGCATAGCGGAAGGGACATCCTGGATATGGCCCGTAAAAAATACTCGATCCAGGATACCCAATGATGCCGCGATCCCCTTCAGTCTCTCGAGCTTCTCCTGCTCAGTCCCGGTTGCATAGATAGGCCCGCCGATAATGTATGCCGCAATTGGTATCGATCGATCGATAAGAGCTATGGCGCGAAGAAAAACGGAGTGGCCTTTCCACGGCGCCATCGTTGCTACGAGCCCGATCCTCACCGGCGCCGAACCCGAGCGAACGACCCCGAACATCCCGTCCAGGTCCAGCTTAACTCCGTCGGGCCGGAACGAGAGAAGATCAACACCGTTCATTATTGTCCGGATCGAGAGCCTGCTCCCAAAGGTGGCTCTTGAATCGTCGCCGACACTTCTTGAATTCGCGATACATAGCGCACAGCGTGGGGACAGAAAGCGAAGAACGCGCGCCATGACCGGTCGCGACGAAGTGAAGTCGTGTATGTGCCAGACCAGCACTGAACCGGCGGGTTTCGCAAGCGCTCCTATCGCGTGCATCTTCAGCCCGTTGGTGTGAACTACCTCTGGCTTGTAGTTAACCAGAAATTGCGAGATCCGAGCTGCGTAGCGCAAAATCGAGGGAGTGGCGAGGGCCGCTCGCGCGGCGACACGCATCCGGGCGCTCCAGCCTCGCGAGCCGGCGTCTCCAAGCTGGGATAGAGCGGACGGGAACTGAACTATCGTACACGGAACTCCCAGCTTCGCCAGTTCCCCGGCCAATTCACCATTACTGGAGACTACGACATGGAGCTCCCAATCCGGCTCGAACTCCCGGATGCCGCGAAGCAGGTCCAGAAGACACCTCTCAGCGCCACCGATAGTGCCTGACGGGTTAAGGAATGCGATTCGCACGGTTCAATCGGCTGGACGCGGTTAGTGCGCGGCGAGACTATGGTAAAGTTGAGAGAGCTGACGGGCGTGCTCACTCCACGAATACTGTCGCGCATGCGTGATACCGACTGCGATTCGCTTCGACCAACGCTGGGGTTGATTGTCGTGTTCGTCGAGCATACCCAGGACTGCCGTTGCCCATGCGTCGTCATCGCCGACGGGCGCATATGAAACGGCGCTCTCGCCGACTTCGCGTAGGACTTCGATGTCGCTCACGAGTGCGGCTGTGCCGCAAGCCATGGCCTCGATCACCGGTAGCCCGAAACCTTCGCGTTCGGACGGAAGGATGACGAGCGTGGCGCGGCGATACACGGCTGCAAGGGTCGCCCGGTCGAGGAAAGGCAAGACGGTGATTGATTTTTCAAGGCCAAGTTCCGATACCATCCTCGCCTGGGATTCGGTGAACGGGCCACCAACTCTGATGAGGCGCGCGTCGGGGCGATCGCCCAGCACTGATGCGAAGGATCTAACAACAGTGTCGATTCGCTTTCGTGGTATAGTGCTCGAGACGTGAAGTATTTCTGGGCCCGTTGCAGGGCCAAGAAGTGATTCCGCAGTCCGATCCGCCGCGTCGCTAGGCACAACGGTGCAGGCGGGATGAATCCCGGCTGGCATGAGACTTGTGCTTGCCGATTCAACCCAACCGCGGGATACGATCTCGCGTTGGATGGTCGCGGAATCACATACGACATGTGTAGCACTCTTGAGACCGCGAAGCGTGATGCGCGCGAAGTAGGCGAGTACGTGCTCGGCGAACGTGGTCTGCGAGTAGAGCACTTCGAATGCGTCGAGATCATGACAGGTGACGACTGTATTGCTGTCTCCCAGTGAGTTGATTGACGCCGCATAGGTATGGTCGAGGACATGATATACGTCGGCGGGTGGTGTTCTTCGTCGGACCGCTCGCGGGTAATCAAGATGCCGGGCAAGCAGCCGATCAGTTGCTGAACCTATGGCGTTTCCACTTACCCTGCCGAGACGCTTTTTGAGCGGAAGGCGGATACTGTCGACATCAATGGACGAGTCTGCCTTCGGAAGCTCTCTCGTGAGCATTTCTAAAAAGAGGTCCATGCTTGGCCAGCCTTCGGCAAGCATGTCACTGACCAGACAGATTCGGATCCTCGTGGCGTCACTCAACCTTCCGATGCCTGGTGGCACGCGGACAAATTTTCACGCGTGGCTTGACCCAACTCAGATTCTGAGGGGATCGGACGGAAGAGCCCAGGCCACGACACGGTTGCAAGAAAGTTCATATTATTGGATGAGCCATGATAATAGACAAATATTCGTGACTATGATTCTTCTCAACAACTGTAGTCTCCGTTTCACTATCAACTTGTGTGTTCCCGACGACCTCGTTGGCCTACGCATTCATCTCCCCTCATCGCATTCATGTTGATAGTGTACCGGCGTGCCGTCTTCCTTTGTTTCGAGATTTGATCCAGTGCTCACCTGGATACAACAACACGAAGCCCCCTGGACCATCAACGGAGAACAGTTCCGGATTGATCCCGGACAGCGGCATCGATGCGGGAACGTTTACGAGCTCGAACTAACAGCAATTCTGCGATCGCGTGTGCGACCGGGAGGCACCTTCGTCGATGTCGAGGCAAACGTTGGTGTGTATGCGATGCAGCTGGCGAAGATTGTGGGACCTGCTGGGCACATTATTGCCCTTGCGCCGGCGCCACGTGCATGGTGTTGAGAAAGCACTTGAGGCTAAATCGCATTGAGGATCGCGTAACGGTTGTTGCATACGGAGTCGGTGCAGCAGAGACTCGAGCGACGCTATTCGAGAATGATGAAGAAGGGATGAGTCGCTTCGCGACCCCAACCCCCTCCTCCGGCGGTGAAGAACTTGCTCGATGAATTAGGGCTTGTCGCAGTACCGCTCACGGGCCAGAAAGACCCACTCGCTGAGTATGGGTCAGTGGAACTCGTGCGGAATACCCGTCAGCCATCGAGCCTGACAGGGCAGGTATAGCAATGGCAGCTTCGACATATTACACGAAACGGTCGGAGAGCGCGACGAGGGTGAACTTGTTGAGGTCACGCATGGCTCGAAAGACGGAAGGCGGAGGGTGAGCCGCACCAGGAAATTTGCCTATGGCGTCGGG
>JBDSBT010000082.1:0-5864 GCA_039921425.1 Gemmatimonadaceae bacterium
CGCACCGGCCTCACGTACCATTGTGGTCGGCGCGGATGGAAAAACCCAGACGGTGATTCTACAGGGCGCGGATCCTGGCGCGGGCGGAAGTACTGTCCCGGCGCTGGCGCCGCCATCCAACGACGAATTCGCGGAGGGTGCGGCTCTCGGCGTAACGATGACGCTCCTGACGCTGGGTGTGTTTGCCCTCTACAATCGGTTCAAAAACCGGGGGATGAAGCGGGCGAGGGCGGAAGTCAGCGGCGAGTCGGCCGCTCGGCTCGAGCGGGTCGAGCGCGGCGTGGAAGCGATTGCGATCGAGATCGAGCGCATTTCCGAAGGCCAGCGGTTCGTCACGAAGGCGCTTGCAGATACGCGCGTCCCTGTAACTTCGTCCGAAAAACCGAACGGGTGAGCATCCTCCGGCCTCTTATCAAGTGAAGGCTCGCAATCGACGCGATTTTCACTAACCATCAAGAGGATCAGATGAACGCCTCGCCAGCCACAAACAGAAACACCGCCGCCGACAGAACCGCTGCCCAGCTTGGCCGCATCGTCATTCTCGGAGCTGCCGTCGTCGAAGTAGTCGTCATCGGGATCGCACTCTTCTCCCGCTACGGCGCCGGTGTAAGATGACCACATCACAGAGACTAGACGACATTCGAGGCAGCGTCCTCGACCGTATGGAGAGAGCCGAGCGCGGCGTGCGACTCGCGATTGCTGGAGCGGCGGTGGCGGAGATGGCTCTATTCGTCGTCGCATTTACGCTCATTGACTGGAACAATCACATCGAGCGGCTGCTCTTCATTTTTTCGGTGCTGAGCTACACGACAATCGCGTTCGGGCTTGTCGCCCTGGGTGCGCACGTTACACGGAGTGTTGCCCGCCTGGCCGGCGCGCTGGAAGCCGCCGGAAGTCCCGGCTGACTACGGGCGCGCAGCTTCCGCTGCTGGTTGCGCGTGCGCAACTCGGTGATCTGCGCGCGCTCGATCGGGTACTCGCGACAATTCAGGACCCGCTTTTTCGACACGTCCGTCTGATACTTGGCGATGACCACGAGGCAGAGGACGCGATGCAGGAAATTCTCCTGACAATAAGCCGCAAGCTTGGATCCCTTCGCGACGTGCAATGGTTTCGGGCATGGGCTTATCGCATCGCAACGAGGGAAGCCGTTCGGCACGCGCAGCGACTTAAACGGATGCCGATGTCGCTCGACGCCGATGCACTGGACAACATCCCGGCAAGGGAAGATGTTCGCTTCGACGTGGACATACTGGAGGAGCTGCCGGCTATGATAACGAGTCTGTCGCCGGCGAGTCAGCTGGTGGTTCGAATGCATTATCTGGAAGGGATGACGCACTCTGAGGTGGCCGAAGCCCTCGAGCTCAGCCTCGGCACCGTGAAATCACGCCTGGCTTATGGACTCGGCCTGCTGAGGACGAGGCTGCAAACCCGGACTTGAGCGCGATTCCTGCTTCCGGCAGGGTCGGAATCCAGACGCCGCGATCCATCGAGTATACTTCATCCATGAATTCAAGCCCGTCCTGCCATTATCCTGCGCGCCTTGGGTCCATGCGGCGGACGCGGTCGATGTGACCAGCTGAAGTGACCCCGAACATTCTGGATGCGGACCGCCTGGCCGCGGTTCATGGAACGGGCTTGCTCGACACGGAAGCCGAGGAAGTATTCGACCGCCTGACGCGACTCGCCGTTCGTCTGGTCGGGATTCCGGCCGCGTTCATTTCACTCGTCGATGAGAATCGCGACTTCTACAAGTCGGCGTGCGGATTTGGTGAGCCGCTCGCGACAACAAGGGAGCTGAGTGGCCCGACGTTCTGTCACTACACGGTGCAGAGATCTGCTCCGCTCGTGATTCCCGATACTGCTGCAGATCCTGAATACCGCGACGTTCCTACAGTGAAAACGCTGGGCGTCGCTGCTTACGTCGGGGTACCGCTGATCGTCGACGGCCAGACTGTCGGAGCGTTCTGCGCGATCGACATTAAACCGCATCAGTGGACCGATGGTGAGGTCGAGGTCCTGACCGAGCTCGCCGCGTCGGCGCAGCGCGAGATCGAGCTTCGCGGTGCGCTCGCGGATGCGGAGCAGGCCAGGAGCGAAGCTGAGGCAGCCAACCGTGTGAAGGCCGAGTTTCTGGCGGTAATGAGCCACGAACTCAGGACACCTCTGAATGCGATCGGCGGTTATGCTGATCTGATCGACGTCGGCGTGCATGGCCCTGTTACCGAAGGCCAGCGCGGAGCGCTCGAGCGAATCAAGCGAAGCCAGGTGCACCTGCTGGGATTGATCAACGGCCTGCTCATCTACGCGCAGCTTGACGCGGGCGCGGTGAGTTTCGAAATAGAGGATGTCGATCTGGATGCAGTGATCGCAACATGCGAGGCGCTCACGGCGCCGCAGATGAAAGCGAAGGAAATCGAAATCGCGTACTCACCGGCGAAGCACGGAATTCAGGTGCAAGCCGACCGGGAGAAGCTTCATCAGATTGTCATTAACCTGCTCAGCAATGCGGTGAAGTTCACCGATGACAAGGGCACGATCAATGTTAGTACGCATACTGATGAGGCCAACAAACTCCGGATCGAGTTTGCGGATACCGGCCGAGGCATCGAGCGGGATCATTTCGAGCGGATATTCGACCCGTTTGTGCAGGTGGATGCAAAGTTGACGCGAGCGACGGAGGGAACTGGTCTCGGTTTGTCGATCAGCCGCAGCCTTGCACGTGGAATGGGTGGCGACATTAGCGTATCGAGTACGTACGGGGTTGGAAGCACGTTCATACTCAGTCTTCCCACGCAATGAGGGGCCCCGCGCGCATTTATGAAGCGGTCTCGATGCTGGTGATCGGTGCTGCGTCGGCATTTCCGTTGTCTGCGCAAACGGTCACTGCGGCCGAGATCACTGGCCGAATCATCGAGAAGAGCGGTGTCGCGGTTCCGAACCCAACCGTAGACACGTTCAAGGCGGGCGATCCAAAGACGCCGGTTCGGCGGATTGCTGTGACGATGATGGCGACTCTCGACGTATTGAAGCGAGCCGCCACAAACGGTGACAACTTCGTCATCACGCACGAGCCGACTTTCTACAGTCACCGCGACACGCTGGGAGTACTCGAGTCAGAGAACGATGCGGTTCTCGCGGCGAAGAAGAAATTCATTGCCGGTCACGGTCTCGTCATCTGGCGATTTCATGACATACCGCACCGGATGAAGCCCGACATAATCATGCACGGAGTGGTTCATTCGCTGGGCTGGGAGAACAACCAGCGTGATTCGAGTGGGCAGCTCTTCGATCTCGTTCCGACCACGCTGGGCCAACTCGCTGAGGCGGTCAGCAAGCGCCTGGGTGCGAATTCGACGCGCATCATTGGAGATGCCAACGCACGAGTATCCAAAGTCGGGCTGACGGAGGGATTTCCTGGATTTCCTGCCAATCGGCACTTGGTTCAGGGTCATTCGCTCGATGTGCTGGTGATGGGCGAGGATCACGAGTGGGAGACAATCGAGTATGCGAAGGATGCGATCGATGCGGGTCAGCTCAAGGGTGTGATCGTAGTGGGCCACATCGCGTCTGAGCAGGCCGGGATGGAGGAAGTCGCGCGGTGGCTTCGGTCATTCATTGCTGAGGTTCCGGTAGACTTCGTTCCGACGAGAGAGCCGTTCAAGGCCCTTCGGTAGACGGGTGCATTTCCGCACGAACGCCGACAAACCCACCAGCCTGTCGGATCCAACGCTCGGTGGAGCAGGATATGCGACACGCCGCGATTTACCGCCCTCCAGAGCAGTACATTTGTCTGCGCTTGTTGGTTCGAATCGCCTAGTGAGGTCTCCTGAGAATGACATTTAAACCGCCCCGGCTGCGTTCGATTCGCTGGTCTGCCGGCATCGTCGCCCTGGTGTCGCTGAGTTCACTAATGGCGTGCAACAAACGCCCACCACTCGAGCATCTGGTTCCTAGCGACATCGAAACGACGGTATTTCTCATTGGTGACGCGGGCGAACAGGATCCACGGAACCCGAGCGTAGTTCTGGATTCGCTCTTCGCGCAGGCGTCAGTCGCCCCCGATCGGTCGGTCATCGTTTACCTCGGCGACAACGTCTATCCCGACGGAATTCCTGAAGAAGGACGAGCCCAGTACGCCGATGCTCGCCGCCGCCTATCAGCTGAAGTGAATGCAGTGCCGCGAGGAGCGCGGGGGATATTCGTTCCCGGAAACCACGATTGGGCTGGCGAGACCGCGTTCGGACTTTATTCGATACGCTTGCAGGGCCGCATGATCACGAACCTTGCCAAAGGCAATAACGTGCAGATGCTGCCGGAGAATGGATGTCCCGGGCCGGTCGTTGTAGATGCGGGCAGGCTTCGACTCATCGCTCTCGATACTCAGTGGTGGCTCCACGACTTCATCGTTCGCGATTCGCTATCGAACTGCATAAATACCATCGGTGAAGTGACGGGCGCCCTTCGCCAGGACGTCGAGCAGGTCGCCGATGGACGGATAGTGGTTGTTGCGGGACACCATCCGCTGATGACTGGCGGACAACACGGCGGCTACTGCGGTTTGAGCGGATTCTTCAGACGGTTGAGCAGTCTCAGTCAGGATATCCTCGGCGGCCAGAACAGAACCATGCGCGATTCCCTCGCGAGTGCGTTCAAGAAGAAGAAGCCGCTGGTCTACGCTTCGGGCCACGACCACAATCTCCAGTTGATGCGCGGACCGGAAGCCCAGTACCTTCTCGTTAGCGGCGCGGGTTCTTCGGACAAGACCGAGTGCGCGGTCTATCTGAGGGAGAGCTATTACACAAGCCAGCATCGGGCCGGCTTCATGAGACTGGACATCATGAAAGGAAAAGGAGCGCTTCTCACCTCGTTCGAATTTCTCGGCTCCGGCGCTCGCGGCTATCCATTCTCGAGATGGCTGGAGCTGCGATGACAAAACGACACGGATTGTTGATCGCCATTCTGGGAATCGCTTCGTTCGCGCCGGGGAATGCGAAAGCGCAGGCGTCACAGGAGGCGCTTGAAATTCTTCGGCTTTACGCAACTCCCATCGGAGCGTTGCCTGCCATCTCGCTTCCGATGCCGGCGGGGCGCAATCACAGCAACCTCATCGCACGTATTCAGACTGGTTACCGAAAGGGGCCGAGCGGCACGTCGCTCCCAGCGACAGCGGCAGGTCTCGACTTGCAGTATCGCGGCGGATCCGTATTTGGCGTTACGGCCGGGTACCAGAAACGCGATTGCAAGATCGTCGAATCGTGCGGATGGCATCCGATGTTCGGCGCGCGCGCACAAGTAAACATTATCACGGGTGGATCGACGCTGGCGAAACTACTGCGTGATAATAGTACGACCAGTACTTTCGGCGCCGAAGTTGGAGCGGGATACGCTCCTCATTTGACAGACAGCACGAGAGTTTGCAGTCTGGACATGGGGTTGCCTTTTTCCATTGCGAAACGACGAGAGCAGCCGCGGCTGGTTGCCTACATCACTCCCGGCATTGTGTGGGACACGAACTGCGGATCGAGCGGAATTCCGCCGGATCACAGCTATTTCACGGGACTGGGTTTTGGATTTCAACAGATCGCTGGCCGCTCACTCGACGTGTACTTCGGCTTCCAGAAGGTGTACCGCGTTCATACCGGATATGAGATTGGCGTGAGCGTCACATACGTGAAGTTGCCCAAATAGCGGTGATCTAGCGGCCGATCCACCAGGTGGCTTTCACGACGAACAGGTTCTCCGGCTGAAGATTCGTCAGCGCATCCAGGTCTCGGCTGAAATCGAACTCGCCAGATGGAATCGCTCCCGAGCGGCTTTGCTGCCACACGAAGAAAAGTGCCGAGCCCGGACGATATTCCCAG
>JBDSBT010000083.1:0-4350 GCA_039921425.1 Gemmatimonadaceae bacterium
TGGCTATAAGTGCATCTTCACGATGCCCGACAAGATGTCGCAGGAGAAAGTCCGCCTGCTCAAAGCATTCGGAGCAGAGGTGATCGTGACGCCTACTGCGGTGCCACCCGATCATCCGGACAGCTACATAATGATGGCCAGGCGGATCGCGAAAGAAACGCCGAACGCGATTCTGGCGGACCAGTTTAACAATGACGCGAATCCGCAGGCGCACTATGACGTCACCGGACCCGAGTTGTGGGAACAGACAGAGGGTCGGATAACGCACTTCGTAGCCGGAGCAGGAACCGGCGGAACACTCACTGGTGTGGGTCGCTACCTGAAAGAGAAGAATCCCAGGATCCGCATCGTTGCAGGCGATCCGGTGGGTTCAATTCTCGCTGATTACTGGAAGAGCGAGGGAAAGACTATTCGAGAAGGCGTCCCCTACAAGATCGAAGGCATCGGTCAGGACAAGATACCGGGTACGCTCGACATGAGCGTGATCGATGAATTCGAGACCGTCGGAGACAAGGAAGCTTTTGCGATGGCTCGGCGGCTCACGCGCGAGGAAGGTCTGTTCGTTGGCGGATCGTCAGGCTTGATCGCACAGGTTGCGTTGCGTGTCGCAAAGGAAGTAGACGATCCGGATGCTTTCGTCGTGACGGTACTGTGCGATACCGGAGAGCGCTATCTGTCAAAGGTTTACAACGATGAATGGATGCGTGAGAATCAAATGCTCGATTCCTCTCGTGTTACACTCATCGAAGTGCTGGGTCGAAAAGCGAGCGAGACTCCCGCGATTGTCGGAACAGCTCCGGGCTCGACAGTGCGACAGGCACTTGGCCTGATGACACTGCACGACATCTCCCAGTTGCCGGTGATGGACGACCAGAATTGTGTTGGTTCGGTAAGTGACTGGTCGCTGTCCCAGAAGAGTCTCGAAAATCCGAAGCTTCTCGACTCGGCTGTCAGCGAGGTAATGGAGTCGCCGTTTCCAATGATTTCCGGAGATCAGCCGGTGGACAATGTCGTGAAGCTGCTTTCAAAATCCAATCCTGCAGTTCTAGTTCGAACCAACGGAACGATACGCGGAATCGTCACGCGATCGGACATGCTGCATTACATGATGAGCAGGTAGAAAGCCGCGTGAAGATTACAGTATTGATGGGCGGGTCGTCCGCGGAACGAAACGTGTCGCTCGCGTCGGGTATCCGGATCGTTTTAGCGCTCAGATCGCTCTGTCACGAAGTCATTGCATTTGATCCCTCGCAGGGTCTGGTAACGCCACAAGAGGAACAGCGCCTGGCGTCCAGCGCCGTCGGCGTAGACCCGCCGTCGCTCGAGTCTCTGGCGCAGAGTACCGGGGGAGCGTTTCTGCCGGCGCTGGAAACACGCCCCGAGATATCCGGGGCGGACGTTGTATTTCTTGCGCTGCACGGCGGACAGGGAGAGGACGGAACTCTTCAGGCGCTCCTCGACATGGCACACGTGAAGTACACAGGCAGCGGACATCTCTCGAGTGCGCTGGCGATGGACAAGGATCTCTCGAAGAAACTGTTCGTCGACGCGGGCGTAGGGACGGCCGATTGGCTGATGGCGCCGGTGGAGATGGAAGACGTGGAGAGGACCTTTGGTTTTCCTGTCGTGGTCAAGCCATCGAAGCAGGGTTCCACGGTTGGGCTCAGCGTGGTGAAGGAGCGGGACAAGCTCGCCGCCGCAATCGAAGAGGCTTTGCGATACGACGACGAGGTGATGGTCGAGAAGTTCATCGCGGGGCGAGAGCTCACGGTGGGCATACTCGGCGACCGGGCACTGCCGGTTGGCGAGATCATTCCCGTGCATGAGATATACGATTATGAGTGCAAGTACACCGCCGGGATGGCAACCGAAGAATTTCCGGCTAACCTTTCAGAAGAACAGACGCTCGAGGTTCAGAGGCAGGCCCTCGCGGCATTTCGAGCATTGAAGCTTCGGGGGTATGCGAGGATTGATTTTCGCCTCTCCGTGCCCGATGATGTGGGTGACGGCCGTTTCTATTGTCTCGAAGCGAATACGTTGCCCGGGATGACTGAGCTCAGTCTAATTCCTCAGGGAGCGGCGGCGATGGGAATGTCGTTTCCGGAATTGTGTGAAGAGATCGTTCGTTTAGCAGGGAAATGAGGAACTGCTGGACACGGTCTGTGTTATAGAAGGGTCTCCCTAGCGGTAGCCAGGTTTTTATGTCCGACGCGCTGTACGAGCCACAGTCTCACCCCAGAATGACGCCGGCGGTCCAATGGCTGATCGCGGCGAACGTCGGCGTTTATTTCCTGCAGGTAACGCTGTTTGGCGGTGACAGCGTTTTCAACGCTCTAGGTCTCGCGCCCGATACGTTTCCAGCGGCGTGGTGGACTGTCGCCACATACATGTTCGTCCACGCAGGACTGTGGCACATCCTGTTCAACATGGTGTCGCTCTGGATGTTCGGCCCACGCATCGAGAATGTGTGGGGCGCGAAGAGCTTCACCTATTTCTATCTGTGGTGTGGCCTCGGTGGCGGAATAGCGCACCTGCTATTCGAGCACAACGTGGGTCTCGTGGGTGCGTCTGCGGCAGTGATGGGAGTGCTGCTCGCTTACGCATTGAGATGGCCGGACGAGGAAGTATATCTGTTCGGCGTAATCCCAATGAAGACGCGATGGCTCGTCGTCTGGCTCGTGCTCATCAACCTGGCGATGGGGATATCGGCCAACAGAACAAGCACCGGCATTGGATGGTTCGCACACCTCGGCGGACTTGCCTTCGGCTATATCTATCTTCGTGTCTCTGCATTTGGCGGGCTAGACAATTTTCGTCGCTGGGTGTCGCCGGTGCCTGATGAGCCTGAAGATGCTTTTCGCGCCGTGCCGAGGATTCGGCCGCGGCCTCGTGATCGTGGCGACCGGGCGGACGGAATCGACGACGTTGTGGCAAAGAGCAACGCCGTCATCGCAAAGCCTGTTCGTCCAAGCGTGCTGCCCAGGACCGAGCCGGAAAAACCTCAACCGTCGGGTGAGCGTCTCAATCTGGTTCTCGACAAGATCTCGAAGAACGGCATCGAAAGCCTGACTGTTGAAGAGCTTGCGGTGCTGAAGGAAATGTCCCGGAAGCTTGGAGGATCCGAGCCGCACTGATTGAATCGGCATCGCCGATCGTGCATTGTTGGGGATGCCACGTCCTGAGCTGATCGAAACTTTCGCGAATCCGTATTCGGATCGCGACTACGAAATTCACATGGACTGCAACGAGTTCACCTCGTTGTGCCCTCTTGGCGGAGTCGAGAGCGACGCCGAAGAGTTGGCCCTGCTAACGGGAGGCGCCCCGGATTTTGGCATCATCCGGATTACTTACGTACCCGCCGAGGTGTGCGTGGAGCTCAAGAGCCTGAAGTTCTACTTATGGAGCTTCAGGAACGACGGGATTTTCTACGAGCGGGCAGTCAATAGGATTCTCGACGATTTGGTCGCCGCGGTTAGCCCCAAGTGGATCAAAGTTGTCGGTGACTTTAACCTTCGCGGAGGAATCAAGTCCGTAATCACTGTCACCCGTGGATCGCGGGCTGACTGAATTGCGTATTCCGGACTAACTGCATCGACAACCGCGAACTTGCTGAGGACTCGAGCCGAGGAAACTACGAGCAGTTCGGTACTACGGTTACTCAGCGGAAGATTCCGAAGTGGCCCAGAACCCACCATAGGATAATGAAGACGATGATACCGGTGCATCCGCATCCGCCGGTGAGTTTTCTTGCACCGTAGCCTGCTGCCACGCCTCGAAGAAGCTTGCTCATGAGAATCCTTTCAGTGGATTGTTGCCGTCGGAGGGGAAGACCCGGGCGCAACTTCCGGAAATGCATGAGTCGTTCCGAAGTTTTGTACTGCGTGTTTTGGGGTGGGAGGGTTCCAGCGTCCTACGTGCAGAATTACATTCCGGGCCGCGGGGCTCAGGCCGCGTATAGTGGGGCCAGGTAGCTCAGTTGGTAGAGCAGCGGACTGAAAATCCGCGTGTCGGCAGTTCGATTCTGCCCCTGGCCATTTTCGTAAACGACTGGGATTTAAGAGGATACGAAAAATGAATGGTCACCAATCATGGTGGCCTATTCTTGTAAATGTCCCGAAAAACTCCCCAAATCCCTGGACTCGTTTGGAAATACAAGAAGCAGGGGTTCGTGTTGAGCAGGCCGATAAGGGTGAGCCAGGCTCACCACCGGAACCTGATTTAGAAGCAAAGAGGGCTGAAAGGCGCCGGCGATTTCGCCGCTTGGACGCTGTACGCTGGTTACTTCATTCGCTACTAGCGCTCGAGCCGTTAGGGGACCAGAGTCGTCAGGGAGCCGGGCGGCCTCCCCTT
>JBDSBT010000084.1:0-10418 GCA_039921425.1 Gemmatimonadaceae bacterium
TCGGGAGTGATGGTGTAGAAATGGACGTCGAAGTGGGGAACCGTAAAGACTCCCAGAGGCGGATGTCCGTCGACGGCGGCAACGGCGGCAAGGCCGGTCGCCACCCAAATCCTTGATAAATTCACTAGCTCTCCTGGTTAATTTTGCGTCTGTGCGTCAACATCCTGTCTCGGAAAAAGTTTACCATGTGCTTGGCACAAGAACGCTGATTTCCGCTTCAAACGGATCCAACGCGGCTGCTGTGAGGAAACCCGCCAAGGCGCCACGGTTGCGGTTGATGCGTGTCATTGGGTGAGTGGGTTTGCGTTGAAAGAAAAATCCCTCCGCGAGCAAGGCGTGCTACCATAAAAGCGCACAGTCGTAGTTGGCAGAGCAGAGATAAACGGTTTCAAAACTGGCAACCCCGGCGTTAGCACGTAGTACTTCTTCATCACTCATGTGTGAAACGCGACAAAAGGGGGCAACGCCAACTCCAAGGCTGCGCGGTTCTGCGCGTTCGTGCGGCTCCCGCAATGCCTGCCGCTTCCCCCACTTGTACGCTTCATCGTAGAGTCCCGCTCGCCAAAACTGACCGATTGCGGCGTTGGCGGCTCCAGGGTAATTGGGTCAGCCTCGAGGGGCGGAAGGTGCTATGGAACAGCGGTACTCGTGCGAGCCGATATGGGCGTCTCGTCGTCTGAGTGCTGATAACACTTGAGCAACGTACGAATCTTCAGCCACGTCATACCGCGTCACGATTGAACACGTTGCAAGCATGTGCGGTTTCTGTTGTGCCGCAGCGGCGCTAGGCACTCATTCTACTTCGCCATTCATCTGCTCTCGGCAGCGGCGATGACACGCTTAATCTCATCGGCGATGGTGCCGGGAATGGCCGGTTCCATGAAATGTGGGACATCAAAAAAGATTAGACGGCCCCGCGAAAAGCGGGCGACGAAGGCGCGCTGCTCAGCGCGGATGGCGTCGGTCATCTGCTCTACTGGCCATGAAGGATCGAGTTCGATCTTAGTGGTTCCGATGTAGGTGACTGGAATATTCGGCACGCGGCCCTGCATCGCACGAGCTTCGCGGTAGGTCGCCCCACGGTCAATCTGTTCGGTATTACGCTTCCAATCGTCCGGCTTGAAACGCGCTGTCGGCGGCAGGAAACGGTCATCGATCTTGACGACGTCATCGGGCAGGCTGGCATCGAGGAGAACCATTCCGGCCACGTCCTCCGGATAGGTGGCGGCGTACATCACAGCAATGAGCCCGCCGAAAGAACCGCCATCGAGCACATACGGACCAGGTATATGAGCGGCGGCCAGGAGCCGATGGAGATCCTCCACGCTGGCCTTTCCCGTGAGCGGCCCGGCAAGCTTGCCGCTGCGTCCGACGTTCGCCCGATCGTAGACGCAGACCCGAGCGTAATCCCGGAGGAAGCTCGGGACTAGGCCCGCATTCTGGCTACCTCCGCCCGCGGTAGTCTCGACGAAGCCATGCAGATAGACCACAGTGACCGAGCCGCGTCCCTCGCATTTGAGGTACAGTTCGTGGCCGCCGACATCGAACAACCCTTCAACGGCGGTTGAACTCGCGTCCGGTACGTACCTCGTCGAAGTCGCGCGTGGGATGGGATCGCGACCTGGCGCCTCGGCCGATTGTCGCGCCTGGCAAGCCGTAGTGAGCACGATCAAGGACACGATCCCGGCGCGACGCGCCCTATTGGAGATTACGGCCCGTTGCATTCTCCCCCCTGCTCAGACACATCGTGTGCCGTCCGCATAACTACTAATTCTGCAGCCGTCTTATACTGCGCGATTGAAAACGCTGCAAGGACTGCCGCTTTTTTACGCGCGTCTCCAGATACCAGCGGCGCTCAAAGTCCACAGCAAGAAAAGCCTTACGCTCTGACTAGGGAAAAGAAGCTCCACCCATTCGAACACGGAACAGACGGAGTTGGTCGCAGAGCGCGGTGACCTTCAATCTATGACGGATCAGGCGAGCCGGGCGACGTGGCGCAATGTGGCTGCGCCGAACACTTTCAATGCCATGAACCTGCGAGATGAGCTTCAGGCCGCGCTCGGCACGACGTACACGCTGGAGCGCGAGCTAGGCGGCGGGGGGATGTCACGCGTTTTCCTCGCGGTCGAAAATGCGCTCGGTCGCAAGGTGGTCATCAAGGTGCTCCCACCCGAGCTTGCGGCAGGCGTCAGCGGAGAGCGTTTTGCGCGTGAGATCCGCCTTGCAGCCAATCTTCAGCATCCGAACATCGTGCCGCTTCACGCGGCAGGCGATGCGGGGGGCTTGCCGTACTACACCATGCCTTTCGTGGAAGGTTTGTCACTCCGCTCGCGAATGACTGGCGGAACGGCACTGTCCGTTCCCGAATGCATTCGGATTTTGCGCGATGTGGCGCGTGCCCTTTGGTACGCACACGATCAAGGCGTCGTGCATCGCGACATCAAGCCGGAGAATGTCCTGCTCTCGGGAGACGCCGCGGTCGTAACCGACTTCGGGATCGCGAAGGCGGTAAGCGCCGCACAAACGCTCGGTTCAGGGGAAACACTCACCCGCGCCGGAATGGGTATCGGCACACCAGCGTACATGGCTCCTGAGCAAGCATTCGGAGATCCCGCGACCGACTGGCGCGCAGACATCTACTCATTCGGATGTCTCGCTTACGAGCTCCTTGCGGGAAAACCTCCATTCGCCGGCAAGCTGTCGCATCAGTTCGCAATCGCGCATGCGATGGAAATTCCGCCACCGCTGGAAACCGCGAATCGTGCGGTGCCTCGTCCGCTCTCTTCACTCGTGGCTCGATGCCTCGCGAAGAATCCCGACGAGCGGCCTCAGTCCGCGCGCGAGATCGTCGAGCGGCTCGAATCGGTGGCTACCTCTTCGCGAGAACTCACTTCGCCGCCCCGCGCGCTTGCTCGGGATCGGGTGATGATTGGTGTCGCCATAGCAGTCGTTGCCCTCACGATCGCATCTGTAGCGCTTCGCAGTCGCGATGGGGCGTCAGCGCCGAGTGGAACAGGCCGAGTCGAGTCTCTGGCGGTGCTTCCGTTCGAGAATGTTGGTGGTGATACGGCGAACGCTTACTTCGCCGAAGGAATGGTGGACGAGCTGACGAATGCGCTCGCGAAAATACCCGCGATTCGAGTGGCGGCACGCAGCTCTGCGTTCACGTTCCAAGGCAAGCGCGTCGACGCACGTGAGGTAGGACGGGCCCTCAACGTCGGCTCTGTTCTAGAAGGCACCGTTCGCAGAGCAGGGAACCGTCTGCGGGTGAGCGCGCAGCTCACCAGCGCCAGCGACGGCCTCGTGAGATGGAGCGACAGCTACGAGCGCGAAGTGCGTGATGTATTCAGCGTTCAGGACGACATCACGCGGGCAATCGTCGGGGCGCTTCGCGTGAAGTTGGACTCGGGATCAGCTCGGGCTGCGGCAGCTCGTCACGGAACGTCCGATCTTGAGGCGTTCGATCTCTACCTGCGGGGCCGGTATGCCTGGAACAAGCGCAGTCCCGATGGCCTCAGGGAATCGATCCGCTATTTCGAGGAGGCAATCCGCCGAGATCCCACGTACGCCGACGCGCATTCAGGACTGGCGGACGCTTACATCAGTCTCTTCGATTATGAGATTCTCAAAGCGGAGGAGGCAAACCCTCGTGCGAGAGCCGCTGCAACGCGTGCCCTCGAGCTTGATCCAACCCTGGCCGAGGCGCACACTTCACTAGCGCATGTGCTGCTTCATGAATGGAAGTGGGATGAGGCGGAGGCGGAGTTCAAGCTCGCATTGGAGCTCGACCCTGACCGTGCCGCGACGTATCACTGGTACGCTCTGGCGCTGACTTCCGTCGGAAAGCTCGATCAGGCCGTTACAATGATGCAGCGTGCGGAGCAGCTCGACCCGTTGTCGGCGAGAATGAGCGCCGACATGGGGATGGCTTATTACGGGGGCCGCCAGTACGACCGCGCGATTCGGCAGGAGCAGAAGACGCTTCGCCTCGAGCCCGGGTTCGCAACTTCGTATTGGATAATGGGCATGGCGTACGAGCAGAAAGGGTCTCTGGCCGAGGCGACGACTGCGTACCAGAGTGCGCTGAAGCTGCGGCCGGGAAATCCCAATTTCCTCGCGTCGCTTGCACGCAGTCGCGCGTTGGCCGGAAAGACTGACGAAGCTCGAGGCATACTGAGGGGGCTGCTGGATTCAAAGGAGCCCGTCTCTCCGTTCTTCATCGCGCTAGTCTACACGGCGACAGGACAAAAGCACGACGCATTTCTGTGGCTCGATAAGGCAGTCGCGGAGCGCTCCGGCTCAGTACGCTATTTGAAGATTGAGCCGCGTCTCGATCCATTGCGGTCTGATCCTAGGTTCGATGGCCTGTTGCAACGTGTCGGTCTAAAAAGCCCATGAGCGCTGCGGATCGCGATTCGTCAGCAAGATGACGTCAGCCACTCCCGGATTGGATAGCCGCCTCACTGCGGCACTCGGCGATCGATAACACCGTCGAGGGCGAGCTCGGCGCGGGTGGAATGGCGACCGGGCGATGCGTACGGCATTCTGTTTTACGTGATGCCCTCCTCGAGGAGAGACACTCGGCCATCGAGTTGTGCTCGAGCGGCAGGTACCTTTGGGCGGCATGCGGTAGTGCTGGACTTCGGCCGCCCCGACTTCACGATCAGCCGGAAATTTCGAAACCCCAACCTATAAACCGGATGGGGTTTCGAATGGCGAACTCGCTTCGACGGTGAGAAACTGGCTCGTGTAACTCCCGCCAGCCTTCCGCAGTCATCGCGACTGCTGTGCTATACTACGGCACGCAAATTCCCTTGGAACCGCCAGCCGTCACGAAGCAATTATTCGAGCAGCAGTTACCGTTCCCGCTGCACACGCCGCCATTCGGCACCGAGCTGGCGTTGCCGCTGCCATCGCAGACGCCATTCACACAATTCTTGGAAATGCAGTCGCCGGGCACGCAGGCTTCACAAGGGCCCTTTGACCCGCCGCTGGTCTGCGCATAACCGGGAGTCGCGGTCAGCGTCGCCACCGCGGGAACGAGCATCGCCGCCGCGCCACTCAGCGCAAGCCGGCGGATCATGTCACGGCGGTTCACCTCCCCCAGCGGCGCTGGTGTGGTCACGGCGCTCAGATCGAGCAGGCCTGCCTTCCGCAGCTCATCGAGTGCCAGCGGGAGAAACTCCGCGTTACGCGGGACATCGAGACGGATCGCGATCTGCGAAATGATTTCGTCAGCCGTGGTCACACCTTCCTCGAGAAGCTGCATCACGCATGCCGTCGCGGGATCGAGAAGGTGTACGAGGCCGTCGCGCGAGTCATACACGAGGACCTGGTTGTCTAGCGGGTGGCGCAGCAGACCAGATCTTACACGGGGGAGGGCATTCATTATGCAAATACCTGCGTGAGTGGTGGGCGGTAGGGCCGAGAGACTTTGCAAGGTAAAGGTTACAACAGGAAAACGCCAGTACCGGAATTACCACAGGTCGTGGACGGCCACGACGGCCTCGATCGCCGTCAGGTAGGAGAGCCGGTACGCGGGCACCCGTCTAGCAATTTCCGCCGCACGGTCAACCGCGGCACCCTTGTGGTCGATGAAATTCGTGGAATTCTTCAGAATCTCCATGGCCGCCGAGCCGCGCGGGATGGGAACCAGCCCGTCGGCCTGGCCGTAAGCCACGAATACCAGCGCCTTTATTGGTGCCGCTGTCCGCCGCACCATCGATGCAGCGATCGCCACGCCCTGCTTCGCGAGCGTACTGACGGCATCCGGCTGGATCTCGCGGCCCGGGTGAACGCGGCGAAGCGGACTCTGCGGAAATGGAATGACTTCGTCGGCATCCATTCGGACAGGCGCAATGTCATCGGACAGCAGGCGCCAGCCGCGCTCGCAGAGCAGAGTAGTCATAGTGCTTTTGCCTTGACCCGATGGCCCGGAGATGAGTAGTGCTGCCCCACCCCGCTCGACCGCTCCGGCGTGAAGCCACAGGAGGTCGGGCCGCGACCGCATGAACCTCACGCGTACTTCGTCCTTGAGCACCGGCAGCAGATCGGACGCGGCGATGCCACGGAATTCAAGCCGCCGGCCGTCCGCGATCGCGTACCCTTCCCCGCTCCGGAGAATGTGCAGCTCGCCAATACTCCGCGCCGACGGCGCAGAAAGCATATGCTCAAATGCGCCGGCGAGATAATCGCGCACTTCGGCGGCATCCGTCCTTACCCTGAGCTGGCTGCTATCGAACTCGACAAACAGGTCCTCCAGCGGCTTGCCGGACCGATCGGCCATATTTATTTGGGCTCCCATGTATTAGCGTCCGGACCGCGTCACCGCCCGTGCCGCGATGCGGAGCGGACGAGCCACCCACGCCAGCGCGCCCGCTCCGCGGTCCTTCTCCGTCGGCACATACAGCACCGTCGCGAGGCATGCGATCTGGTCTGCTCTGCGTTCACGCGAATGAAGCCAGAACACGAGTGGGCCGAGCCGCGCGTCGAGGCGCGTAAGCCACGGAGCCGGGGACGGCACCGGCGGGCCGGAGAGGCCGAGCCGATGCATTGCATGCGTTGCGAGGCGATCAGTCTCATGGGGGCTTCCGGCCATGTCAGCGAGGAAAGGCGACGCCACGCCGCCCCATATATCGCGCACAAGCCGGAACGCGAGGGCAACGATCCGTCTGGTGTGGGTGCGGCCGGCCGCCTCCATCACCGCCGTTGCGGTGTCCCGGTCCAGCCGCGCAGCGAGCTGCGCGATGTCGGAGACCCAGCGAATGCGTTCCCATTCGTGCTTGGCTCCGTGCGCGCAGAGGAAGAGAAACTGGAGGTGAGGTGCGAGCACGTTCACATGCGCTCCTGCGATCCTCACCGGCATGGAGTGGTTCCATGGCTCGAGAGAGTCAAAATCCACCATCAGGTGCCGCGAAACGAGCGACCCGTGAAGCTCCACCTTCGTTCCAGTCCCCGTAAATTCCAGAGCGTGTCCGTTTCGAATAAGCGCTGGCTCCGCGGCGATGTCGTAGTCCGGGCTGTAGCCAGCAGCGACGAGTGACGCCCGCGCGACGGCCAGGTTGTGGCCCTCGATCAGCAGATCGACATCCGAGAAAGTTCGCATCGACGGGTCGCCATAGGCAGTGAGTCCAACGGCTGGGCCCTTGAGCACTATCGAGCGTATCCCCGATTGCTCGAGCTGCCTCACGATCTTGACTGTGAGCAGACTCCGGGCTAGCGCGATCCCCCTGGTTTCACGCTCGCGAAGCGCCGCGCGCGACAGCACCTCTGCGGGTATTGCCTCGCAAAAGCGCAGACGTAAGTTTGAGAACGCTACCGGCTCGATCTCCCATTGTTTCGCGAGCTGAAAGAAGCTGTCCCAGTCAATTGGCCGTGCCAGCGCCTCCGCCACTCTGTCTTGCGCCGCGGACGACAGCGGTGTTCGGCACAGGATAAGCAGCAGCTCGCTCTCAGGAGACATTCGGAAAATTGAGACGGTTGAGCCCGGTGGCCGGCCTTCGCGTGCAGTTGAACCAAGGTAGCAAATTTACATGCATTCGAGTAACCTCGTCTCCGGACGTTCCCGAACCAGCTACTGAATGACCCTGCTTTCTGAAATCACTGCAGCCCAGTGGACTTCGCTTGGGCCTCGCATCGTCGGCGCAACCTTCCTGTGGACCGCAGTGATAAAGGCGATCGCGCCAGGAACTTTCTACAGGCATCTTGCGTCGCTCGGATGGATTCCAGCCCCGCTGCTGTGGCCGGCGGTTACGGCGGCTGCCGGGTTCGAGGCGGGTTGGGGCGTCGCGCTGATTCTCGGTTCCGCCCCCGAGCCCGTCCTTCCCGCAACGGTCGTCCTGCTCATAGTATTCTCGGCGATAAGCTGGTGGGGAGTTCGCAGCGGCAAGGCCGCCGACTGTGGCTGTTATGGGGGGCTCATCCAGCCCTCGATCGCGCAGAGCCTGGGTCTCAACTCATTGTTTGCGGCGCTCGTGGTTGCTGCGTGGCTTGTACCCGGGGCTGCGACACAGGTCGCGTTGTGGAAGATTTTCATTTCCGTGGCCGCCGCCATCAGTGCGGGGGCGCTCGCTGAGTTCGCGCGGAGATATCCCCACAAGCATGGCAGGGAATTGTTCGACCTCAACCCTTTGAAGGCGGGACGGAAGTGGCGTCACTCGTGGGCAGGTGGCGCGACCTCGAAAAACACGAGCGATGAAATGCTCGTGGCCTACCTTGGTGCCAACTGCCCGTACTGCACGAGATTTGTTAGCATCGCCAATGCGATGGTGCAGTCACCGGTCCTCCCGAGGGTCTTCGGGGTCGTTGGGTCAGCGAGGGAGCAGATGGATGCCTACGTCGCAGAGAAAGGAATTCGCTTTCCAGTGTCGGCGATTTCACCTTCGCTGATGGGGCGCCTCGCTCCATCGGTGCCCACGGCCGTGCTCGTCAGGGACGGCAGAATCGAGAGAGTCTGGATCGGCAACATGCCCTTCGATTTCGTCGACAGGTTCCGCCGCGCATTCTTTCCTGACCAAGCGCCGGACGCCGCCCTTCCGGACGCCGAACAACCTGTTGCAGGCGAGCGATCACTGGCCCAGTCTTGACGTCATTCGCCTCTCATTGCAGCCCAAATAGCTTTGCTGACATCGTTAGCGGCCTGTTGAACAGCGTCATCCGCAAGATGGGCATATCGTTGAGCGGCACCCGCATTCTTATGGCCGAGCAACTTCCCTGTCACGTACAGCGACCGGCCCGTGCCCTAGAAAAGAACGAAGCGCGGTAACAATCCGGTTTGCCATGATAGGCCGATCCCGAAATGCCGCGTGCAGTGTCGCGACCTGCGCGAGGGACGGCTGGATCCAATCGCAGGGAACGCCTCGCATTAGCAAGCGCCCCCCGGTCGCTTCTTCAGTCAATGAGCGATGAAGGAACCTTGCCGCCGTTTTCTGACAGCTTCTGCATCACCTGCTTATGCAGCCACGTATTCATCGTGGCGCTGTCGTCCATGCTACCGGTGTAGCCGAGCTCCTCAGCAAGTGCCTTTCGCTGCGTGAGGCTGTTGTCGATTCCAAGCATCGACATGAGATCGACTATCGAGTAGCGCCAGTTTACCGGATGCGAATGTTTCGAGGCCATGTCAGTTAGAACATGTTCTACGTCGACCTCGGACATCGGCGTCGGCGCCGCAGGCACGGCAGCTGGCGTTGGCGTGGATCCCGGCTGCATCGGCATCGACGACGGAGTCGCTGCGGCGGCGTGCGGGTGATTGAAGATCTTGGACATTATCGTTCCGAAAATGCTCATGGTTCAGCTCGGCTAAAGTAAACGGAATGGCTCGAGTCTTCGTGATTCGGCCAGCTCGCCCGTTACGTTCTTCAGTGCAAAGGGCGAGCCTCTCCGGGAGCCGCCGACAAGCCCCGACTAACCTTGCTCTAATGACAATTCGCGGTGCCAGAGTCAGTGAATGTTGCCCCAGCGACTGGAATGAACTCCCACGAATAGCTGCCGGCTGACAGCGTCATCTTAAGTACTCCGTACGTCGTCCCGTTGAACACCTGACTGTTCGGCTGGAGTGTGCCGAGTATGTAGTGGCTGCGTCCGCCCGTGCCAACGACGAACTCGCGGATTCCCGTCGCCGGATCCGCTGCGCCCGCGGGCGTCTGCGGAGCGAATCGCTCATAGTCGTGATCGTGACCGCTCAGAATCACGTCCGCATTGGCGTCATAAAGAGCCTGCCACAGCGGCTGCAGGCTCACGTCGTTGCCGTGCTCGAGTCCCGAACTGAATCGCGCGTGATGCCAATACGCCAGGGTGCAAGACTTAGTGCTGGCCGCGAGATCCACGCGAAGCCACTGTTCCTGGGCTGACCCCGCATTGCGCGCGATGTTGCTGTTGAGCGCAATGATGTGCCAGTCACCAAGATCGTAGCTGTAGTAGCCCTTCGCCGGATCGCCCGCCGCGGAGCCAAAGTAGCCGTAATACCCGCTCGCGCCGGGAGTGACATAGTCATGGTTGCCGGGTGCGGGATTGGTGCGCGTCTTAAATCGTCCCCAGGTCGGATCATAGCAGTTGGTGAATTCGGTTGACGTCCCGCTGTCGTAGACGTTGTCGCCAAGCGTGAATACGGTTCCGGCGATTCCGTCGAGCAGATTTGCGGTCGCTTCATCTCCGGTCGAGCTGCATGACGCGATGTCACCTGCACCTACAAAAACCGCACCCGGCGGTGGTGGCGGTGGTGCAGCCGTGACGGTCACGTCTGACGTTCCGACCTTTCCACCAGCCGCTGCACTAATGGTTGCCGAGCCGGCCGAAACTCCGGTGACGAGACCGCTCTGACTTACAGTCGCGACCGCCGCATTCGAGCTCCCCCATGTTACAGCTGTTGCTGCACCGGGCGGACTCACTTGAGCTGTGAACTGCTGCGTGGCGCCGATTCC
>JBDSBT010000085.1:0-13255 GCA_039921425.1 Gemmatimonadaceae bacterium
GGCCGAGGCGTTGGGCGGAAGCGTATGTGGCATTTGCGGCTGGAGAGAAGCGATCATGGCTGCATGAAAAGGGTGTTCGCTTTTTTCCGGTGGTCGGTTGGGCGGAGCGCGGCGGATACGGAGCAACCGGACCAGGGAACTCAGTTCCTCGCTTTCACGTCACGTGGGGAACGGGCCCGGGCATCATCGATCCCTTCGTTCGCCGACTGAGACAGGCGGAATTGAAAGGTCACGTAACGTTCCGGTTCCGGCATCGCGTGAGCGAGCTGACGATAACGTCAGGTGTAGTCGATGGTGTGAGCGGCGAAGTGCTCGAGCCAACCGGCGTCGAGCGCGGCGTCACAAGCTCGAGAGTTGCGACGAGTGAGTTCGAGATTCATGCTCAGGCCGTGATCGTCACGTCAGGAGGTATTGGCGGAAACCCCGAGCTTGTCCGACAAAACTGGCCGGCACGTCTGGGATCGCCGCCGAAGAAGATGTTATCGGGCGTCCCGCAACACGTGGACGGTCGCATGCTCGAGGTCACTGAGCGCGGGGGAGGTCGAATCATTAATCGCGATCGAATGTGGCACTACGTCGAAGGGATTCAAAACTGGAATCCCGTCTGGCCCAATCATGGTATCAGAATTCTCCCAGGCCCGTCATCGCTCTGGCTGGACGCACTCGGGAATCGCCTGCCAGTCCCGTTGTTTCCAGGCTTCGACACTCTGGGTACGCTCGCGCACATCATGAAAACCGGGCACGAGCATACGTGGTTCATACTCACTCAGCGCATCATCGAGAAGGAATTCGCGCTGTCGGGCTCGGAGCAGAATCCGGATCTCACTGGCAAGAGCGTGCGAGGCGTGATGGGGCGGGCGCGAGGCGGCGCGCCCGCGCCAGTAGAGGCATTCAAGGCTCGCGGCGCTGACTTCATCGTCGAGAAGGATCTGCGAGAGCTGATTCGAAAGATGAACGCGTTGACTGACCAGCCACTTCTCGATGCCGACCGAGTTGAGCGGGAGGTCATCGCGCGCGACCGCGAGATGGACAATCCGTTTACGAAGGATCTTCAGATCACGGCGCTGCGTGGTGCGCGCAGCTATCTGGGGGACAAACTCATTCGTGTTGCGAAGCCACATCGGCTACTCGACGAAAATGCAGGTCCGCTTATAGCCGTCAGGCTCCATCTGCTCACAAGAAAAACTCTCGGCGGACTCGAGACTGATCTCTCATCGCGCGTACTCGGCAACGATGGCCAGCCGATTCCGGGACTCTACGCGGCAGGAGAAGTTGCCGGCTTTGGCGGCGGAGGTATGCATGGATACCGCTCGCTGGAGGGGACGTTTCTTGGAGGCTGCATCTTTTCCGGAAGGGCCGCGGGAAGAGCGGCGGCGCGAGAAATCGGCTAATAGTTCGCAATTTTCCGCGCTGTGGTGAGGGCTTTGCTTTCAGCCCGGTCTCGCCTGATCCTCGGGCGCGTCATTTTCGGGCATCGCTCTCCCGCACGCACGCGCTCGGTCTTCAACGAATTTCACCAGAGCCAGTAGTCGCTGCCTCTCTAACGGCAACTGGAGCTCGGCCAGCGTCGCCCGCGGGAGGCGAAACGGGAAATGCTCCGCGTTTTCTTCTGGACCCCGGAATGTCACGAGTGCTCCGCCCCGCATGAGGGGCAAGGGATGCGCAACTGCATCTTCCACTAGAGCGCCTCGATCGACGAGGGCGACAAGCGGACGTATTCCGCGAAGCATATCATGAGCCTCTGCAACGTCCTGTGCGATCACTACCTGATGGCCTGCTCCGCCCAGCGTTTGCGAAATCCCCTCGAGCGACGATAGGTCGGATCCCACGACAAGAACCAACGCCACTATTTGTCCAGTTCTCCGGATAGGAGAGCACAAACGCTCTTGATCAACACGCCTTCAGTCTCCATCAATGCCGCAGCGGCTGGACATGAACCTTGAAACGAACGCAACCATTTGCTCCCTGACCGAGATGCCACTCACATCATTCGTAGAACGGCGCCCTGAACAAATCCGATAATGAAATACGCGATTATTGGCGTAATGTCGATAGGCCCCATCCCCGGTATGATCTGGCGCAACGGCTTGAGGATCGGTTCACTCAGAGCGTACGACCAGCGAATCCACGGCGAGTGAGGAGAGATTGGAAGCCACGAGCTCACGACTCTCACGAGAATGGCAATGCGCAGGAAGTCGAATGTCCAGGCGACCAGGAGCTTCAGAATGCCGCCTGGACCGCTCTCGAGAGCGAATGCGAGTCCAAGAATTTCCGATCGCAGAAAGTCGAGAACGCTCACGATCAGGATGCCGCCAATGACCACCGCTGCCAGTGCCCACAGCGGCGCACTCGCTGGATTGCCTCCGGCATTGAGAACGCGCCGCTCGATTGGCTCCAGAATTGGATCGATTCTCGAACGCGAGAATCTCGCCAATGGGCCGAACAGGTTTACGCGCCGCGTCCTGACCATCCAGTCAAGAATGCAGAACACCGCGAAGACTCCGGCCGAAACGGCGAGGATGAACCGAATTGCGCGGAGGATCTGGTCGAACACGACCACGATTGAAGTCATTGCGGCAGGTTAACGGTCATGCCGAGGTTGCGGACGAGGAAAGCAAACTTATCCGCGGCTTCATCGATCTGCTTGGACGTCGGCTTTCCGGCACCGTGCCCGGCTTTTGTCTCGATCCTGATCAATACCGGCGCCGCGCCCGCCTGGGCCGCCTGAAGCGCCGCGGCGAACTTGAACGAGTGACCGGGAACGACGCGATCGTCATGGTCGGCGGTCGTCACGAGCGTCGCGGGATACCTGGTGCCGGGCTTGAGGTTATGAAGCGGCGAATACTTTCGCAGAAATTCGAACTGTTTTGGATCGTCGGACGAACCGTAGTCCGAGGCCCACGCCCATCCAATCGTGAACTTCTGAAAACGCAGCATGTCCATTACACCGACAGCAGGAAGCGCCGCGCCAAAAAGGTCAGGCCGCTGCGTCATAACTGCTCCAACGAGGAGGCCGCCATTTGAGGCGCCGGAAACCGCCAGCTTCGGAGTGGACGTGTACTTCTCCTTTATCAAATACTCAGCAGCTCCGATGAAATCATCGAAGACGTTCTGCTTGCGATCGAGCATTCCCGCCTCGTGCCATTCCTTTCCGTACTCGCCGCCGCCACGAATGTTGGCGACTGCGTAGATGCCACCCATCTCGAGCCATACGAGATTGGCGGGTGAGAAAGCCGGCGTCCTGGACACATTGAACCCGCCGTAACCGTAGAGGATAGTGGGCGTATTTCCGTTGAGGACGATTCCTTTCTTCATTGTGATGAACATCGGTACGCGAGTACCGTCCTTGCTGTTGTAGAACACCTGTCGCGTTTCGTATTGAGTTGCGTCGAAGGCGAGTTTTGAGGATTTGAAGACCTCGTTAGTGCGACGTTTCAGATCGTAGTGGAAGACAGTCCGCGGATACGTGTACGACACGAACGAATAATACACGTCGTTTTCCCCCGGCTTTCCGTTGAGAGCGTCAACGGTTCCGATAGCTGGAAGCGGAATGTCGCCAAGGTATGGGTATCCGGGCGCGGTCGTGGGCTCAGGCCGCTCTAAACGATTGCGATTGTCCCCTCGCTGCGGTCCCGTCTGTGTACCCCCTGACGCTCCGCTTCCGCGCGGGCCGCCACCAACCGCTCCGCGACCGCGAAATGCGTCGTTCGGATTTGGCATCCCGAAAATGCGCACTGTTGAATGCGCGTCCTGGAGGTACGTCGCGAGGAGGTTGTTTCCGGCGACGTCGACACTCTGAAGAGCATCCCGGTTCTCGGGGATGACGGTCAGCCAGCGATTCGGCTGCTCGTTGTTGATGTCGACCTGAACGAGGCGCCCCTTCGGCGCGCCGAGATCCGTGCGAACCAGAAAATTGTCGCCGACATTCTGCACGAACGAATACTCCGCGTCGAGGCGATCGATCAGGCGAACTACCGGATTCCCGATCTTCGGCTTCTTGGCGTCCTCGAGGAACACGTAGTAGAGGCGCGTCCGCGTTCCCTGGCGAACCGTGATGATGAGGAAAGTGCCGTCGTTGGAGACTTTGGCACCATACAACCAGTCGGGATGGGAGCGGTCATCGAAAACAACCACATCAGCGCTTTGCGGGGAATTCAGCTTGTGGTAATACACGCGCTGATCCTTGTTCGTGTTGGTCATCTTGTTTCCGGACGTCTGCGCCTCGTAGCCGGAATAGAAGAATCCCTTGTTGTCTCTCGTCCATGACATGCCTGAGAACTTCACCCACTTGAGGGTGTCCTTTGAGTCGCGTGCAGTTTCAACGTCGCGTACACGAATCTCCTGCCAGTCCGATCCGCTCGTCGAAACCGCGTATGCGAGCGTTCGGCCGCTGGGTGATTCCTTTGTCGATGAAAGCGCGACAGTGCCATCTGCCGAGAGAGTGTTTGGATCGAGCAGAATCCGGGAAGGCTTATTCCCGTCGCGAACGTAGAGGATGTTCTGGTTCTGAAGACCGGAATTCTCGAAGTAGAAGAGAAGGACACCGCTCTTGACCGGCGCGTAGTACTTCGGGTAGTCCCACAGCTTCGTGAGTCGATTTCGAATGACAGCTCGCTCGGGAATCGCCGCGAGGTAGGAGAGCGAGAGCGAGTTCTGCGCTGCTACCCATGCCGCGGTCTCAGGTGAATCCGCGTTCTCTAGCCATCGATAGGGATCGGCGATGGACGTTCCGTGATAGTCATCGACCTGCGAACCTTTGGCGGTAAGCGGGTAGGCAAGCGTCGGGGGTGTCTGTGCGTTGACGACTGCTGCCACGGAGAGGGGAAGCAGCAAGGCACTGAGTAACAGGCGCATGGGGTGGGTTTTTCCGTTGTCGATAGTACGTGAATCTACGAGGATCACCCGCAATGGTTCCACGGGCTCGAGAACCTACAGCTTGAACACGGCTAACGACCTTACCCCTGATAGCGTAGAATCCGGGAACTTCTCCAGAATCCAATGCCAACCAGAAACGACTCCGATCGCCACTATTGGCTCCTCAAGACCGAGCCCACCACTTTTTCGTTCGATGACCTCTGGAAGGCGCCAAAACGGACCACGACCTGGGACGGCGTCAGGAATTTTCAGGCTCGCAACATGTTGCGGGACGGCATGAAGGAGGGGGAACTCGTTTTCATCTACCACTCGAGCACGGATCCGACGGGGATTGTCGGAATCGCCGAGGTCGTGAGGGCGGGTTATCCCGATCCGACTGCATTTGATGTGAAGGACAGCCACTACGACCCAAAGAGCAGGAAAGACTCGCCGAGCTGGTACGTGGTGGACGTGAAGGCGCTGGAGAAATTTCCTGAGATAGTGACCCTGGAGCGTCTTCGGTCAATGAAGGGCCTTGAGGGCATGGTTCTTCTGAAGAAAGGCAGTCGACTATCCGTGCAGCCGGTTAGCCCCGGAGAGTGGAGCACCATTCTGAAAGAGGCGAAGCAGGGCTAACCGAAAGAGCAAACTGAAGATTTTATCGCAGTCCAAGCCGCCGTCAAATCCATTATTTTTCCGTTACTACAGGAGAAACAATGGCAACAGAAGAGAAAGCACCGGATGGCACGATCGAGGTCAAGGATTCGCGCACCGGGAAGTCCTACACCCTCCCGATAAACGATGGCGCGATTCGCGCCAATGATCTGAAGCAAATCAAAACGCCGGACGCGGACGATCCGGGCCTCCTGAGCTACGATCCGGCGTTTCTGAATACCGCATCGTGCCGCAGCGCGATCACATTCATCGACGGCGACAAGGGAATCCTGCGCTATCGCGGGTACCCGATCGAGCAGCTCGCAGAAAAGTCGACGTTCCTCGAAGTCGCGTGGCTGCTTCGTCATGGCGAGCTTCCGAATCAGACGGAATACGATTCTTTCGTTCACGACATCACGTACCACACGTACGTACACGAGAACATGCGGAAGTTTCTCGAGGGCTTCCGTTACGACGCGCACCCCATGGCGATGCTCAACAGTGCGGTCGCCGGCCTCGCGTCGTTCTATCCGTCGGCCCGCAACATCATGGATCCGGTCGAGCGCAATATCTCGATGATCCGCCTCCTCGCGAAACTTCCGACGATTGCCGCGTACTGCTATCGCCACCTGAAGGGTCTGCCGTTCGTCTATCCAGACAACGACCTGTCGTACGTAGACAATTTCCTGTCAATGGTCGCAAGAATGACGGAGCCCAAGTACGAAGCCAATCCGATCTTTTCCAGGGCGCTCGAAGTTCTCTTTATCCTGCACGCCGATCATGAGCAGAACTGCTCGACGAGCGCTGTCCGTGCCGTTGGCTCATCGCACGTCGATCCCTTCTCCGCGATGTCGGCGGGAATCGCGGCACTCTTTGGTCCTCTCCACGGCGGAGCTAACGAACAGGTGCTCCGCATGGTCGAGGAAATCGGCGACGTGAAAAACGTTCCGAAGTTCATCGAGGAAGTGAAGGGCGGCAAAGGCAAGCTCATGGGCTTCGGCCACCGCGTGTACAAGAGCTACGATCCGCGCGCAAAAATCGTGAAGGCTCTGGCAGACGACGTGTTCAAGGTCGTCGGCGTTGACAAGGATTTGGAGATCGCACTCGAGCTAGAGCGCATTGCTCTCGAGGATGACTACTTCAAGTCGCGGAAGCTCTACCCCAACGTCGACTTCTACACCGGTCTCATTTACCGGTCAATGGCGTTCCCGACTGATTTCTTCACAGTTCTGTTCGCAATCGCGCGGACGTCAGGCTGGCTCGCGCAGTGGGAAGAGATGCTGCTCGACAAGGAGCAGAAGATTGCTCGGCCGCGTCAGATCTACATCGGCCCGGCAGAGCGTCCGTACGAGCCGGCCATCGAGCACAGGCACGGAGTAAAGACGACTGGGCAGAAGAAGGACGCACTGAGGAGCTGACAGTTACCAGCTACCCGCTACACGGTTACAGAACAGATGTCAGTTTTTGGCGCGTGGCGGTTGGCGTGTGGCGGTTGGAGTGTGGCGCTCAGCTTGACCACCTTAGCTTGGTAACGCCCTCTGCGGCAAGCATAGCAATCTTTCGGTCGAGTCCTAGCCCAAAACCGCCGAGCGCTCCGCCGGCGGCCACGACGCGGTGGCAGGGAACCACTACAGGCACCGGATTCGCTCCGCACGCCTGCGCCACCGCTCGAAAAGCCTTCGGACGGCCGATGCGCTTCGCCACGTCGCCGTAGGAACGCGTACTTCCCGCGGGAATTCGGAGCATCTCGTTCCAAACGTTTATCTGAAACGGAGTACCGCGCAGATCGAGCGGCAACTTCCTGTCGAGTCCCTTTCCTTCGATTCGCCGTTTCACCTCTGTCGTCACAGCCTTCATCGCGCGATCGTCTCTCTTGAGACAGTCATCCGGAAACTGGTCGTGAGCTTTTCGCTCGAGCTCGCCATCGCTCTTCCCGATCGACACCATGCACAATCCTTTAACGCTCGACGCGACTAAAAGCCTGCCGAGGCGACAATCAGTCGTTGTATACGTAATTTCCATCGCCCTCTCCTTTGGGAAGGTCAGAGGCGATTCCGAAGTAGTGACTAGAGTCGCTCGAGCAGCGACTGAAACCTGCGGTCGCTTCTGAGCGAGTTCAGATCGGAATCGTGCTCGATCCATTCACGGTGTCCCCAACCCTTGTCCATCGCTCGCTCGAGGCAGAGGATCGAATCTTCCTTCATTCCCTCGATCGCGTAGACACACGCAACGTTGTAGAGCAGCTGCGGATCGTCCGGATCGATCTCGAGAGAGTGACGCGCCCATTCAAGCGCCTTGTCGGTCTCGCCGAGGTTGGACCAGATCGTAGCTCCAAGGTTAAGCGCGCGTGCGTCCTCGGGGTTTATCTCAAGCCACTTTTCAATTGCCTTCACGGCTCTGTTCGAAGCTTTCGTAGCCTCATGGATGCGACCCTGCCCAGCGAATGCAGCGGCGAGGAAACTGAGCGCCTGATAATCCTCGGGGCGCAGAGTGGCGGCACGCTCGAATAGCGGTGCAGCCTCAAACGATTTTCCCTGCGCGAGCATCGCGCGACCGTAAAAATACGGCGCTTCGTACAGTTTTGGATCGAGCTTCATCGCCAGCTCGAACTCCTGCCGTGCATGCTCGTACTGTTTGCTCAATGAGAACGACAAGCCGCGCGCCGAGTGCGCCTCTGCGAGATCAGGATCGAGTTGCAACGCTTTCTTGCTCGCCGAGTCAGCCTGCTTGAGGTTCGATTCGCGCGCGTCGTAATACGTATAGAGAATCGAGCATGCGTCGGCGATTCCGGCGTATGCGAGCGCGTAGGAAGGATCGACCTCGATCGCGCGCGTGAACATCTGCCGCGCGGTCTCGAGACTAGTGCGCCTGTTTTGATGAAAGAACTTACGGCCGCGCAGGTAATAATCGTACGCCTCAACGTTGCCGGTCTTCACCTTCTCGATCGCCTTTTTCTCGTCCTCGCTCAAAACGACACGCAACGCTTTTACGATGTTCTGCGCGATCTCGTCCTGAATAGCGAACACATCCTCCATCTCCCGGTCGTACTTGTCGGCCCAGAGCTGATAACCGTTCGCGACGTGAATCAGCTGCGCGCTCACGCGAATCTTGTTGCCCATTCGGCGAACGCTTCCTTCGAGTACTGCCGAGACTTCGAGCTTCTTGCCGATTTCGCGGATGTCTTCTGTCTTTCCCTTGAAAGCAAACGTCGAAGTCCGAGACGCGACGCCGAGCGACTGAATCTTGGAGAGAGCGTTGATGATCTCTTCGGCCATTCCGTCGGTGAAGTACTCGTTCTCTGCGTCGGCGCTCATGTTCGTGAAAGGCAGAACAGCGATCGACTTCACGGCCTGTATGCCTTCAGGAACCGTGACCGTTACCGGGGTCGTGATCGTCGTTACGACAAGCGCCCTGGCAAACTCACTCGACGTCGTGAACCGGCCGGCGGGATCTTTCGCGAGTGACTTTGAAATTGCCGTGTCGATCTCCATCGGGAGATCCTTCATCACCTTGCTCAGGACTGGGACCGGCTCAGTGAACCGGCGCTGCAAAACGGCCTGGGCCGTCGGGCCCGTGAACGGCCTCTCACCGGCCAGCATTTCATAGAGGACGCAGCCGAGGCTGTATTGATCGCTGCGGCCGTCGATGTCGATTTCGCCAGCGGCCTGCTCAGGACTCACATAGGCCGGCGTGCCAACGACCATTCCCACTTGCGTGAGCGTGTCGGCACCTGCGGCCGTCAGCGCTTTTCCGATCCCGAAGTCCATGACCATCGGCTGCCCTTCGTGCAGCATGATGTTCTCGGGTTTGATGTCCCGGTGGACAATTCGGTTCCGGTGCGCGTAGTCGAGAGCGCCTGCGACGGCCCGCGCGATTCCAAGGCCCTCGTCCAGGGGGATGTTCTTGTCGCGGTTGAGCCGCTCGCGAAGCGACTCGCCGTCGATGTACGGCATCACGTAGTACAGGAATCCGCCGGCCTCGCCAGAGTCGAACAGCGGAAGAATGTTCGGGTGATTTAATCTCGCAGCAAGACGAATCTCGCGCAGGAACCTGTCGTTACCGACCGCCGACGCTAAATCTGGATGCAGGACTTTTACGGCGACGTCTCGGCCGTGCCGAAAATCCTCTGCCAGGTATACAGTCGCCATTCCACCGCGTCCAAGCTCTCGCTCGATTCGGTACCGATCTTCCAGCGCCTTGGACAGTTGTTCCTGCATCTACTCGCTTGCCTCAGGTTCCCGTAGGGACGGCAAAGCTACGCAGACGCAGCCCGCCGAGCCAGCACACTTGACTACTTCCGGTATCCCGGCCCGCGTATCGCCTTACCGGGCAACTGAGCGGTCGGTTTCCCCCCATCCAGAACCGCCACCCCGTTAACGAAGACGTAGTTGATTCCTGTTGCCAGCTGCTGAGGGCTCTCGTAGGTGGAGTTGTCGATGACGGTGTCAGGATCGAAGACAGTGATATCGGCGTACATCCCGGGCCTCAGCAGCCCTCGATCGACCACACCCACACGCTGGGCCGCGAGCGAAGTCATTTTCCTGATTGCGAACTCGAGGCTGATCACTGAATCCTGCCGTACATAGCGACCGAGAATTCTGGGGAAAGTCCCGAACCCACGCGGATGCCCGCTCGTCCCGAAACGTCCGGCCGAGTCCGGGCTCACCGCTCCTGCATCCTGTCCAACGGACACCCACGGCTGCTTCATCGCCAGCCGCAACGCCTCTTCGTTGAACGAGAAGTAGATCGCACCCGTGTTTCCGTGGTCGGCGATGAGAATGTCGAATGCGGCATCGTAAGGATCCTGCCCGCGCATTCTGCCGATCTCGGTGAGTCTCTTTCCCTGGTACTTCTTCAGCGAATCGACATCGACGTCGTTGACCATCGTTTTTTCCGCCGAGCGAATGCCGGCGGCCGAGTCTTCTGCCAGCTCTTTCTTGAGACGCGCGCGAATCGCCGGATCCTTGAGCCTCACGACCATAGAGTCGTCACCGCCCTCCTGAACCCACGTATTCAACATCGCCGACAAGCCAGTCGCGCTTGCGATGTAAGGATACTGGTCGGCCGTGACATCGATGCCAGCTCGGCGCGCAGAATCGATGAGTGCAATCGCTTCCGCCATCTGCACAGGTGAACGCGACTTGATGTGGCGAATTTCAGCCCACGTATCGGCGCCCGCGGCAATGCGAATCGTTTCGCGAACTGCTTCGACGAGCCCGGTGCCCTCGCTACGAATATGCGCTGCATACCCACCGCGATAGGGAGTCGCGTACTTCGTCAATGCAATCAGCTCGTCGGTACTGAAAAAAGTGCTCGGCAGATAAATGAGTCCGGTGCCGAGGCCGACGGCTCCATCGCGCATTGCCGAATCGATCAGCGCGCCCATCCCGGACATCTCCGTGGCAGTTGGATGTCTCGTCACGTCTCCCATTACTGCCTGACGGACCGAGCTCGTTCCAACGTAGGTCCCGAGGTTGATGGCGCTTCCTCGTCTCTCGAGCTCCTTGAAGTAGCCGTCGAGTGAGGTCCACGGATAACGAGGATTCGGTTTTTCATTTAGCGTGGTTTGAGGCCACGCTGAATGGACTTCACCCGTGATCTCGCTCGTTATTCCCTGCGAGATTTTGGAAATCGCGTGCGGACCCCGCAGCAGAGTGAACTCCGAGTGCCCGAGCATGTCGATGAAGCCCGGTGAAACAACCATTCCCCTGGCGTCGATGACGCGCCTCGCAGTCTGCCCTTCGAGCGACGGCCCGACGTAGACGATTCGGTCCCCCCGTGTTGCGACGCTGCCCTTGTACCACGGATTCCCCGTTCCGTCGACGACACGGGCGTTCTTGATCAGGACGTCGTATTCGCCGCCGGGCGTAGGCGCAGTCTGGACCGAAGGCGTACATGCTGCGAAGACAACAACGAGGAGAGAACTCCAGCGGAGTCGAGTCATGGAAATCGGGTTGTGGGGTTGGCTACGAGACTTTTCGCGTCTTCTTTCTGAGAAAATCCATCAGGATGAACTGGCCCAGCGTCATCGTGTTGGTGAAGTACGCCTTTCCGCGGCTAATCTCGGACACTTTCTTCACGAACTCAACAAGGGCGCGGTCACGGGCGAGCATGAAGGTGTTGATCATTATGCCGGAGCGGCGACAGTTCGCAACTTCCTTCAGTGTCTCGCTGACCACCGCGAGGTCGAGCCCCATCGAATTCTTGTAGATCAGTCCGTTGGGCATTGTGAGCGCGCTTGGCTTGCCGTCGGTGATCATTACGATCTGTCGCATGTCCTTCTTCTGCGACATGAGAATCCTGCGCGACAGCTTCAGTCCTTCAGCGGTGTTGGTGTGATAGGGACCAACTTGCGCCTGGGGCAAAGTTGCGAGCGGGATTTCTTCGGCCGAGTCGTGGAAGAGGACGACGCGAAGTGTGTCGCCGGGGAATTGAGTGCGAATGAGATGCGTAAGCGCGAGCGCGACCTTCTTCGCCGGAGTGAAGCGGTCTTCGCCGTAGAGGATCATCGAGTGCGATGTGTCGAGCATCAGCACTGTTGCGCATGACGACCGGTACTCGGACTGCCGCACCATGAGATCGCTGTAATCGAGATCCATTGGGACCTCGAGCGAGCCGGTTCGCGCTAGAGAGTTCAGCAACGTTTGATTGACATCGAGGTTGAGGACGTCGCCAAACTCATACGGCTTGCTCCATCCGTCAGCTTCGATTCCCGTCGCGAGGTATGGAGTATCGTGACTGCCGAAGCTCGACTTTCCGAGCGATCCGAGAATCGATCGAAGAGATTTGTAGCCGAGGAAGTCGATGGCCTTGTCGGTGAGATTGAACTGGACGCTTTTGGAAGCAGCGTGGGCGAGGCCGCCCGGGCCGGTGACTGACTGGTGTCCGGCAGGGACCTGGGGCGGAGCGTCGACGTTGAGGTAGCCTTCAGCCGCGAGACGCTGGACGAGATCGTCGAGCAGTTTGGCGAGCTTCTCTTCCGAGTCTTCCGACCCATCACCGCGAAGTGCTTCGAGCAATTCGGGTGTGAATTGGCCGCTCTCGATCAAGGCGTCGAGGATTGCCTGCTTGAGTGCATCGAGGGATCTGTCGGATTCTTCGTTGTAGTCGCCCCACGGGTCGTACTGCTGCCCGCCAGCGAACCCTGACTGGAGGAGGAAGTCAGCGAGTTTCCCGAGCAGCGACTGTAGATCGACTGCATCGGCCATCTCCGGGGAAAACCTGGAGTATGTGTGGGACCGCATATCTGAAATTATACACTGGGGCACGGACAACTGCTTTGAACACAGAGACCACAGAGACCACAGAAACGACACTCTGTGGTCTACTGCTTTGAGAGCCTTTGTCCAGGGGAAGTTCTTTATTTGTGGGCAAACAACGGAATGAACGGAACGACGGGGTAGGCGGTTTACCCAATTCCACAATGCTTGATTTTTCAACACCCCGCGCCGCATACGACCGATCGATGTCGTCCTCTGCGGTCCCTGTGGTCTCTGTGTCAAAAAGCTTCTTTAAAACCCTCGATAAGAAAGCGAACAATTCGCTTTAATGCGATTTTAGAGAAATGCCTCCCCAATCGAGATCGCTGAACCCATTCAGGGTGCTCCAGGCACACAGGAACTTCAGGCTTTTCTGGATTGGGCAGACTGTCTCGCTGATTGGGACATGGATGCAGCAAGTGGGGCAGGGATGGCTCGCGCTCCAGTTGTCGAACAGCGCATTCATCGTCGGACTCGTCAGCGCGGCC
>JBDSBT010000086.1:0-5688 GCA_039921425.1 Gemmatimonadaceae bacterium
TACTCGTGGATATTCACACTTTCTCCGCTCCGCGATGATCGTCGCGGGGTGAGTGGTTGCTGGAATTGAACATGGAAATTAACGGGCTATGGTAGTCCCTGCGCGTCCGTTAACGGCGTCGAGCCCCCGGCTCAACTCCGTTATGACCGCACGGCCACCAGTGCTCCTGACGAAGTCAACGGCCGCGCGAACCTTTGGAGCCATGCTCCCTTCTCCAAATGCGCCTGCAGCATCGAGCGAATCGGCCTCATCGACCGAAAGCCGGTCCAGAGGTCGCTGCTGATCGGTGCCCCAATCGGCGTAAACAGCATCGACGTCGGTAAGAATCAGCAGCAGCTCGGCGCCGAGCTCACGCGCGAGGACCGCGGCAGACAGGTCTTTGTCCGCCACGGCATCAACACCCTCGAGGCCGCCGTTGTTGTCGACGTGAACGGGAATTCCTCCACCTCCTGCCGCGATGACTATCGTGCCCGCTTCCACGAGGTGGCGGATTACCGCAAGCTCATGGACTGCCAGTGGTGTGGGGCTCCCCACGACGCGACGATATCTGCCCCGCGAATCGACTTTCACGACGTGCCCGTCTTTCTCGAGTTCGAGTGCCTGGTCCTTCGGAATTTCGTGGCCAATGAATTTCGTCGGATCTGCGAGAGCACAATCGCCGGCGCTGACTGCGACCTGCGTGATCACCGTTGCGACGGCGCGGCGAATCCCTCTCTTACTCAGAGCATTCTCGATCGATTGCTGAACCATATAGCCTATCCACCCAGCAGTGCTCGCGACAAGAACGCCCAGCGGCAACGGCGCGACTTGAGCTCGCGCCATCTCGTTACGAACGAGTTCGTCTCCGACTTGCGGTCCGTTGCCGTGAACAACGCAGAGATTCCAGCCTTCGGCTGCGAGATCCACGATCGGCCCCAGGCTTTCGCGCGTGTGACGAAATTGATCGCCGATTGTTGATCGCTCTCCTGGAGGTGAGAGCGCATTTCCACCGAGGGCAACAACGGCGGTTCGTTGAGAGGTCGGGTTGGTCACCGTTTTTCGACGATTGCGCCGAGCGAATCGTAGGCTAAGCCGAATGCCTTCAGGTCGCCGGCAGACAAGGCCCCCCTCATGCGGGCATAAAAGCGGGTGACGTTGGCGCGAAATGCGGCATCGCTTTCAGCAGGAAAATTTGTCGGGCCGGGTTCAGGAAGGAGAGCAGTCGGAGACGAGGTCAAAGCGTCGAGGATGTCGGGAGCTCCCGCCCGAATGAGCGCGGGGAATCTCGTGCGCCACGCAGTCGCGATGGGATCTGCGCCTGGTGTTGGCACGACGACCGTTCTCCCAGTGGCCGCGTTCACGAGCGCCGTTGCGCTGTGCCGGAAATAGCTCCGGTCCGCGCCGGCGAGCGTGTAGTGCTTGCTCAGTGGATACAGGTCGGATGCGGAGTAGAGCTCAACGACCCACGTAAGCGAATCGCCGAGGTACGCGGGCGCCACGTCGGTACCCTGCGCGAATAGCGGCATGAGCGCCGCGAGCCGCTCGCGCACGTCACGGCGCCGCACGATTTTCGTATCGGCCGGCAAGGCGCTCCAGACAAGATCGAGGCGTTGCTCAGCCCATGCGTTGGCAAGCCGCTTCAATCCGTCTCCAAGCAGCGGCGCGGCCACCGATGGGCCGTGTTTTACGATCGCTGAGCCGGATGCGCCGGGATAGACGACCAGGCTGTCGCGGGCGATCGTCATTACTCTCGCCACCCGGGACGAATCGACGAAGGACGAAAAACGCGACACTTCCTTCGGTATTGACAGTATCGACAAGCGGTCCTGGCCGTAGGCGCGCCTGGTGAAGGCGGTTCTGGTGGACGTATATGGCGCGTCTCGAGCTGTCTGGCCGGTCGCCAATCCAACCTGCTTTACCACCGATGGCAGAATGAGGTCGAGCGCGATTGAAAAAATCAGCACCGCGCTTACTGTGAAAAATCCCGCGCGAACCTGCCCCATCCATCCGCTGAGCAGAACCAACGCGGCAGCAGCCACTGTCCCGACAGAGAGCGAGAGGTAGGCGGGAATGAGCCACTGATGATCGACGTACGAGAACATTCCGTCGGGACCACTGCCGTGGATCAGCAGCTCATATCCATCCAGCCGGTAACTCCAAGCCATGGTCAACAGAAAAAGTGCCGACAGGATGGAAAGGTGCCGGCGTACCCTCACTGAAACGTGAAATGCGCCGCGGTTCCAGCGAAGACTGGGAGTCAGCGCATAGAGTCCGACGACCAGCGATCCAACCAGCACAAGTAGCGCGAGCATCCACGTATACGCCTCGGACTCGAGCGGCAGCCATGCGACATAGAAGCCGAGGTCCATCTGGAAAAACGGATCGCTCTCTGCGAACCTCACACCCGTGCGAAGCATTGCCAGGCTCTCCCACCTCGGCAGAGTAAGAGACATCAATGCTGCCACGGCGGCCGATAGAAAGAATGCCACGCGGTCGAGCTGGCGTTGCGGAACCTCTTCGCCAAATTCTACGTTGCCCAGTCGTCGCGGGAAAGCAAGCGACACGATACTTCGTCGAATCGCGAAAAGGTTGATTAACGCGAACAGCCCGGCGAACGTAGCTGAGACCGCGTGGATCGAGACGCTGTCGTAAATTCGCTCTTGCCAGAGGGGAGCTGCGCCAAGCGCAGCATACCATGAATAGTCGGCATACAGGACGGCGAGCACGCGGCCGACGAGAAGAAGAGTCGCGGCAGCGACGAGCCCGGCAACGAGCCGCCGTCTGGCCATCACGTCAGATGGAGACGCCCTGCTGGCGCATCCACCCTTCCATCTCGGACCGAATGCTGTCGAGATCGGCGTGCGTGCGCGCTTCGAAGCGCATCACGATCACAGGCTGCGTGTTGGATGCGCGAATCAAACCCCATCCATCTCCGAAAAGGACGCGTGCGCCATCGACTTCGATGACCTTGTGGTCTAATGCGAAATGTTTCTTCGCTGCGTCAACGATGCCGAACTTCCTGTCATCCGCGCAATCCACGCGAATTTCTGGCGTCGAGACGAACTTCGGGACATCGGCCATCATCTGCTTGACTGTCTTGCCGCTGTCCGCGACGATGCGGAGGAGTCTTGCCGCGCCATACATTGCGTCGTCGAAGCCGTACCAGCCTTCGGCGAAGAACATGTGCCCAGACATCTCGCCCGCAATCGGGGCATGCGTCTCGTGCATTTTTTCTTCGATGAGCGAATGGCCTGTCTTCCACATCAGCGGAACTCCACCAGCTTTTTCTACTTCCTCGGCGAGCGCCTGCGAGCATTTCACATCGAAGATGATCGGCTGGCCCTTACCTGTGCGTGCAAGGACGTCGCGCGCATACATGATGAGAAGATGGTCGCCCCAGATGATCTCGCCGTCCTCATCGACCAGACCGATACGATCCGCGTCTCCGTCGAAAGCGATCCCAAGTTCACTTCGGTCGTTCCGAACTGCCTCGATCAGGTCGTCAAGATTCTCGGGAACCGTCGGATCAGGATGGTGATTGGGAAATGTTCCATCGCTCTCACCGAACAGAATGCGCGCCGGCACGCCGATCTTGTCGAAAAGCTGGCGAGCGACAAGAGCTCCTGCACCATTTCCGCAATCGGCGACACAACGAATCGGTCGCGAGATTGTCCCTATTCGGGCGCCGACATCGTCCACGTAGCGGTCGACAACGCCTTCACTTCGCAGTGTACCATTTCCAGAGGCGAAATCCCCTGCTGCGATGATCTCGAAGATGCGCTGGATATCCTCGCCATAGATTGATCGCTTGTTGACTCCGAGCTTGAAGCCGTTGAATTCCGGCGGATTGTGTGAGCCAGTGATCTGGATTCCGCCGACGACATCGAGGTTATGCTGCGCCCAGTACGCGAGGGGAGTCGGAATGACGCCGATGTCCACGACATCGAGTCCGCATTCCAGCAAACCCGCAACCAGCTCTCTGTGCAGTGCGCTCCCGCTGGGCCGATTGTCGCGGCCGACGGCGATGGTGCCCTTCATATTCTGGTTAATCAGGAAAGTCGCGTATCCGCGTCCTACTTCACGCGCGACCCCAGGTGTCAGGTCAATGCCGGTGACACCCCGGATGTCGTACTCACGAAAAATGGTTCTCGACAGCACCGAGCTAATTCGGACTGGATACTGCTGTCACGTGCGCGGGGGCCGGGGCGACATTTCTGGCCGGGGCGATGACCGGAGCGACGTTTCCGCTTCGCTGCGTCCAGCGAATGACCGAGGTTGGCAGCACGCCGAGCACGAGAATGAGAACGGCGGCGGCAGCGATGACGAAGCGAGTCCAGCCGCCACTTCGCTGAAACGGAAGCGCGTCTTCCTTTCGCGGCCTCATGAACATCACCATGACGACGTGCAGATAGTAGCCAGCAGACACAACACTCGTGAGCACGAGAATAATCGCGAGTTTCGTCTGTGCAACAGGCGCCTGAAGGGCCGACTGGATAATCCAGTACTTGGCGAAGAATCCAACTCCGCCAAAGATCGGGAAACCAAGCAGCGCGAGCATGAACACGGCCATCGCCGAAGCGAGCCAGGGACGCACAGTCCATAGGCCGGCGTAGTCTTCGATGTTCAGCTGTGAGGCTCCATCGCGCTCCAGCGCTGCGATGACGCCGAAGGCTCCGAGGGTCGCAAGTGTGTATGAGATCAGGTAGAACATGAACGCACCCGTAGACGCAGGTGTCGACGTCGCGATCGTGACGAGGATGTATCCAGCGTGCGCGATGCTCGAGTACGCGAGCATTCTCTTGATGTTCTTCTGCGAGAGCGCGACGAGGTTACCCACCACCATCGTTGCGGCTGCAAGCCACCAGATCGGTCCGTGCCAGCTTGACGTGACACCCGAGAAGGACTCCAGCCAGACCCGCAGGAACGCGGCGAACGCAGCCGCCTTTACGGCCGCAGCCATGTATGCCGTGATCGGAGTCGGCGCGCCTTCGTAGACGTCCGGCGCCCACATGTGGAACGGCGCAAGCGCGACCTTGAACCCGAAACCGATGACGAGAAGCGCGATGCCGACAACGAGCATGGCGTTCGAGCTAAGACCAACCTGCATCACCCGCTGGCCGATCAGCGTGAGATTCGTCGTTCCGGTAGCTCCGTAGACAAGCGCGATTCCGTAAAGAAGAAACGCGGTGGAGAACGCGCCGAGAAGGAAATATTTCAGCGCACCTTCAGCCGATTTCTCGCTTCGTCTGTTGAGACCGGCAAGTACGTAAACCGCCACCGACATGATCTCGACGCCGAGAAACACGATCATCAGATCCCGAGCGGCTGCAAGGGTCATCATGCCCGAAGTGGCGAGGAGAAGCAGCACGTGCGATTCGCCCGCAGTGATTCCCTCCTTCGCGTTATAGTCCATCGACAGCGCGATTGTGCCGATCGTCGCAGTCAGGAACACGATGTCGGCGGTCCAGCGGAAATTGTCGACGGCAATAATTCCGGTCGACGCAGTATCGGCGCGAGCGATGTAGAACGCGATTGTAACGATTACCGTCACACACAACACAATGCTCGCCACGCCCACGCTTCGCTGATGGGCTTCGCTTTCTGGCCTCCACGCAGCCCACAGCAGGAGAACCATCGCGCCGCCCATCATGAGCATGTCGGGCGCGAACGCGGTCATCAGCTGGCTCGGCGATGAAAGATCGAATGTCA
>JBDSBT010000087.1:0-15323 GCA_039921425.1 Gemmatimonadaceae bacterium
GCTTCGTCGTAGTCACTGTAGCCGCGGCCGAGTCCCACGCCGTAGCTCGCGTACCGCTCCGATACGTTGGGTGTGTGGTAAGCAAGATTCGATACCCGTGTGTATGAGCCGAACAGCCGCTGATCACCGAACAGCGGAATGCCTTCGGCGGTGAGCGTCAGTCCGTACGACGACGGCTCGTGACAGATGCTGTCGCACTTGTCGATCTGAATGTCATCAAGCAGCAGCTCCGCGCTGTACGTGCCGGTGCGATTCGTTCGCCACGCAGCGTCCGCTCCGAAATTCAGATTTCCGTCTGTTCGCTCGTTGCGCCAGCTGAGACCAAAAACGTTGAGTGGATTGATGAGGGAAAACTCGAGTCCGCGGTTTACGCCCGTGTAGAGATAACCTTCGCTCAATCCTCCTTCGAACCCTCCCCGCTTAACGCCGAGTCGGTGCACCGAGAAGTACCGCGACGATTCGATCCCGGGCGACAGGACATAGTTCTCGAGGCGTGCGAGAGCGGTGGTGACGTGGAATTTCTCCGTGCCGACGCGTCCAAAGAAATGATCGTACGTGTAGGCGTCGTTTCCAACCTGCAGGCCCGAAAAGCCGGTTGGCCCCCAAGAGCGGCCAACCCGCCCAAAATCGACCTGAGCGTATTTCCACTGGCCGCTGAGATACGCGTCCTCGGTTCGGCCGGCGATCTTTCTGTCCTTGCGCCCAGTGAATTCAGGATCTGTGTTGAGGCGATTATCCAGTGCCACGCGAACGGAGCCGGCGAGATGCCCTCCACCCATGATGAAGTATCCGGTCGTCCCCGGCTCAAACGCATTCTTCGTGTCCGCCAGCATTAGCTCGCGGCGCGCTGAAGACTGTGCCGTCGCGAAAACATCGAAGGTCGCGCTCGCGCGAAACGGGATGCGCCGAGTGACTGATTCACCAGGCTTCGTCAGCTCGTACCGCCGAATCGAAGTCGACAACGCTTCGAGATAGCTCGTAATGACAGGACTTTCTGGAATCGAGACAGCGCTGTCGATTGCCGCACGAACGCTGGTCACGAGGTACGGACGCTCGACTACGGACAGGCCCCGAAGTACGCCGCGCGACATCAGCGCATCAACGTAACTGTACGACAAGTCGTCAATAGGGAGATACGGCGCCGCTTGAGCGCGAAGAAGCTGGGGTGCGAGAAGCGCCAAGCCCGCGACGACCCGAACGAGTCTCACTTATAAAAGCCGATGCCGGCCAGCTTGGGCGTGATCTCGAGGGTCGGGCCTGGCAGGTGGATGTAGCTCAATTGATGTTTCACGGTTTTCCAGAGACGGTTGTCGCCGGGAAGTTTTTCCGCGTCAAAGTCGAGACTCAAGAGAATCTTTCGGCGGGCGCGAATGTTCGCCCCGGTCTTTGGGTCAATCCAATCGGTAATTCCGTGACCGGCCGAGATGCGAAGAAAGGAGGGCCAGTATTGTCTCGCTTGTTCAGGAAGAAGCGCATTCATATCGGCGGAAAGCCAATAGTTCTGCCCCGTGTAATCGAGCGACGGCCGCAGCTCGCCGGGAATGTTGTCGGCGTTGCGCAGCGCGGGCGACGGCCAATACGAAATAGTCGGCTTGATTGCTCGCGTCTTCGGATGGGTCTCATGAAGGACTGCCAGCGCAGTTCCAGCTGTGTTGGCGATGATGTCAGCGTAGGAGAAGCCGTATTTTTTGTACAAACCATCCCAGATTTCGATCTGAACCTGGAACGCTGCGGCATACGCGGCGCTCCAGAGAGCTGCCTTTCTGGGCGACATGCAGGCGCTCTTTAGGAGCGCATTTCCGCCACGGGCGAGGTGATAACCGCCCGACATGTGGCCGAACTTGTCCTGGTCGCGGAAATTCTCGTCCCAGTCCGCGTGAAAGAAAAATTCGGGAGCTCGCTCTCCAGACCACCACGCTCTCTTGAAATAGCTGTAAAGCGCCGCGTTGCCGCCAACAAACGCCGCTCCGACTGCAGTTCTGCGCAGCGCAACGTCCGCGCCGCCGTGACCACATGTAGCGCCAGCTGGCCTGGGCAGGTCGAAGCCGGTTTGCGCGACAGCCGTGTCGGCGACCGCCGAGGCGCTGTCAGTGCTCTGGGCGATCAGAACGTTACCGGACGCAGTAATGGCGAGCGCGGCCGTAAGGGCCCGCGCTGCCAGTCTTTTCAGCTGTTGCAAATGTTCTCCAGTTTCCACGGACGACCTCTGAGCCGAGGCGAACCCCGCGGTCATTCGACTCCTAGTGAGCGTGCTGTTGGTTGAAATCATCGTACGCCTCGAGCACCTCACCGGTTTTCACCGTCGCCGCGCCGAGCTTTCCTACCTCCACTCCAGCGGCAAAGTTTGCAATGACAGCCGCTTCGGCGGCGCTTCCTCCGGCCGCGAGGATCGTCGCCAGATACGCCGTGACAGTATCCCCCGCTCCCACGACGTCATAAACCTCTCGCGCTGTTGTGGGAATTCGGCCCACTTCACCGCCCGCCGACAGGAGGGCCATGCCTTCTTCACCCAGCGTAAGCAGGAGGTGTTCCACTCCGAGCCTCTCGAAGGTGGCGGGAAGGGCACTGGGGTGGTCGAAATCCACTTCCGCGCCCAGCGCCGACTCCAGCTCGCGCCGGTTGGGCTTGAAGATCGTCGCACCCCTGAACGCGAAGAAATTTCTGTACTTCGGATCGACGACGATCGGAATCCCCCGAGCACGCGCCCTTTCTATTGAATGCGCGATAACCGGCGCGACTAGGACGCCTTTATTGTAGTCCTCGAGAACGAGCGCATCCGCCATCTCGATTGCCGACGTCACCGACTCCATCAATCTGTCCGACTCGTCCGCATCAAGATCAGCGTCGTCTTCCTCGTCGTATCTCAACAACTGCTGAGACCTCGCCAGTACTCTCGTCTTTGTCGTCGTCGGGCGATCCACCGATACAAGGGAACTGGTGTCCGTTTTCACTTGCTCGAGCATGTCACGTAGCGTCGCTCCGGCTGTGTCATCTCCAACCGCAGAAACGAGGTGACAGACCGCGCCGATCGTAACGATGTTGTTTGCAACGTTCGCTGCTCCGCCCAGTGCGAGCTTGCGCTCTCGGACTCTTACCACAGGCACGGGGGCTTCCGGAGAAACCCGATCGACTTCGCCGCGAAGATAGACGTCGAGCATGGCGTCTCCGACCACCGCGACTCTCTTGCCACTCGCGGCGGAAAGTAGCGTTGCCAGCCGGTCTCGTGAGATGCGCTCGATCATTGCGAGCAAGGTAAGCGGGAAGCAGGGGCGCGGCAAACGGGCGCAAAATTGCTTTACGTTTTACATTTGGTGCGACGAATCACCCCGGCGGGCGGCTTATTGCCCCCGCAGCCACCCGCTATCCAACCCGAGACTTCATTTGCTTGAACGCTTCAACGAGTCCGCGAAGCGAAAGGTATCCGCGTTACAGGAATTCTTCGTGCTCGGCGGGAAGGCGATTGGATTCGCTTTCTCCCGGCCGTTTTATCGTGCTGACCTGATTCAACAGATGGACGCGATCGGTGTGCAGTCAATTCCGATCGTGCTGCTCACCGGGTTTTTCACCGGTATGGTGCTCGCTCTCCAGGCATCGGTGCAGCTCAAGACGTTCGGCGCAACGATGTATATCGGCCGACTCGTTGCGGCTTCGATGATTAGAGAGCTTGGACCGGTCCTCGCGGGCCTCATGGTCGCGGGCCGCGTCGGTTCGGGTATCGCGGCCCAGTTGGGATCCATGCGGGTGACCGAGCAGATCGACGCGCTCAATACCCTGGGCACTGATCCCATCAGGAAGCTTGTGACCCCGCGGGTCCTCGCGGCACTGATCATGATGCCAACGCTCACGGTCATTAACGACTTCGTGGGTATTCTTGGCGGAAGCGTCATCTCGTCGGCGTACGTTGGAATTCCGACTTCTCTTTACTGGAGAACGGTCTTCGAGCAAATCGCGGCCGGGGGTTTCGTCTTAAAGTACATCCCGAACGATTTCATCCACGGTCTGCTCAAGCCGTTCGTTTTCGGCGGAATCATCGCCCTCGTCGGCTGCAATTTTGGCCTCAAGACAACGGGAGGCACCGAGGGGGTCGGCGTTGCAACGACACGAACTGTCGTCACCGCCAGCATTCTGATTCTCGTAGTGGACTACTTCATCACGCAGATCCTTCTCGCCTTTCTGCCTTCATGACCGACAATTCCGAGGGCCGTCGCGGAAGTGACGATCGAAGACAGAATGACCCAAACGCCGAGGTGGCTCCAAACACCCCGATCAGGCGTGGCGTGGATGAAGTCCGCGTGCGGAATGCCATCCGCACCGAGCTGGCGAGCGACGGTCCGGCGAAAGACGACAAAACAGGGCCACATGAAAATGCAAGCACGGCCGAAAACGTCATCGCGCTCGATCATGTCTCTCTGGCCTTCGACGAGCCGATTCTTCAGGACGTCTCGTTTGCCGCGAAGTCTGGCGAGACGATCGTAGTTGCAGGCGAGTCAGGGACAGGAAAGTCAACGATTCTGAAGCTGCTGCTGAGACTTCTCGTCCCCGAGAAAGGAAAAGTCTTCATTGAGGACGAAGAAATTACCGAGCTGAACTTTGCGGACGCCCTCAAGGTCAGGCAGAAGATGGGAATGGTGTTCCAGGGCGCCGCATTGTTCGATTCGATGACGGTTTTCGAGAACATCGCTTACCCGCTGCGAGAGCACACGGACCTCGACGATAGGGACATCGAGGAAAGAGTGAGGGAAAAACTCACGTTTGTCGATCTCGATCCCGACAAGGTGATGGAGCAGCTGCCATCGGACTTGAGCGGCGGCATGCGGAAGCGAGTCGGTATAGCACGTGGAATGGCAAACAATCCCAAGATCATGCTATACGACGAGCCAACCTCCGGGCTCGATCCGCTCACGACTGCGACCATTACCCACCTCATCATCAAGCTCCAGCGCGAACTGGGCGTGACGAGCGTGGTAGTCACGCACGATATTAGATCGGCCTTTCGCATGGCCAGCAAGATTGCCGTTCTAAATGAAAAGAAAATCTGCTTCTTCGGAACTCCCGAAGAGATGGCAGGCAACAGCGATAAATACCTGCACGATTTCCTTGGCGGATTTTGAAATGATCACAACGATGCAGGATTTGCTATGAAACGATCTGCCGTTATTACATGGGATCAGCTGAAGGTCGGCATCGTGATAGTAGCCGCGATAGCTGTGATCGGCGTTGCCATCCTCAAGCTTGGTCAATCCGCTCATCTCTTCACTCGGCGATACACGCTCGTGACCTTTGTGCCGGGCACTGCGGGGTTGCGCGTTGGCGGGCAGGTAACCGTCGCCGGGCAGTTGGCCGGAACCGTAAAGGCAGTGGACTTCCTGCCGGTTGACAGAGACACGACGAGGAACCTGAAAATCACGGTCGAGATCGACCAGTCGCTGCAGGATCAGGTGCGCCGGGATTCGCAGGCCAAGCTGAAGACTCAGGGATTGCTTGGTGACAAGATCTTCGACATTAGTCCGGGCACGCCGAAGTTCGCTGTCCTTCATGATGGCGACACCCTGAAACTTGGCGAGGCGATCGACTACGAGGCCGTTCTGCTGCAGGCATCGACCGCTCTCGATCAGGTCTCGAGCCTGACGGGCTCCCTCCAGAAAGTGGCAAACGAAGTAGCGAGTGGCGAAGGCACCATCGGCCAGCTGATGACGAACCGCTCGCTTTACGATCAGCTCAATTCGACGCTTGCGAGCACCAACGTGATGATCGGGCGACTTCAGAATCCGAAAGGAACGGTCGGGCAGTTGCTGAACGACCCGACCCTCTACAACAATCTCAGCCGGATGATCGGATCCGCCGACACGCTCGTTGCGACACTCGGAGCCGAGGTGAACTCAGGCAAGGGAACGGTGGGCAAGCTGCTGCGCGATGACGAGCTTTACAACCGTCTTGTGACCGCCGTCGCTGGCGTGGATACGCTTGTCGGCTCGATGCAGCACGGGAAGGGAACGGTCAACAAGCTGTTCACCGACGCCGAGCTGTACGACCAGATTCTCAAGTCGGTGACATCGCTGAACGCGGTCCTGTCCGACGTGCGGCGCGACCCGAGACGGTACACAAAAGGATTGATCAAGGTATTTTAAGATGTGATGGATTCCTTTGATCTAGATGTAGTTGTAACGCGCGGAAATTCGGTAGAATCGTTCCACCGCGTTCATGCGGCAGCGGTAAACGCTTTCGACACACTCCTCGGCGGCACAGGCGATCCCGAGTTGTGGACGTTCTGGCGATCGTGCGCGAAACCGTTTCAGGTGATGCCCCTGCTCGAGAGCGGTGGGTTCGACGCTCAGGGTTGGGGGGATGCTGAGCTGGCCGTTGCCTGTGCCTCACACGGTGGCGAGCCCGAGCACGTCGCGGTTGTCGAGTCGATGCTGCGCTCACTCGGGCTCGAGGAAGGCGACCTTGCGTGTGGTCCTCAGGAGCCGTTGTCGCCGCGGGGGGCCAAGATTGCTCGCGAGTCCGGCGTCCGGATCAAGCGAACTCACAACAACTGCTCTGGCAAGCACACTGCGATGCTTGCATTGGCTCAGACGAATGGCTGGCCGATCAAGGGTTATGAAAGGGAAGATCATCCTGTTCAGCAGGCAATGCTGAACCAGGTGGCGTTGTGGACAGGAGTTCGTCCCTCGGAAATCGACGTGGCAGTTGACGGTTGTGGGGCCGCAGTATTCGGGTTGCCGCTGGATCGCATGGCGAGGGCCTATGCCCGCCTCGGGTCTGCGGCCGGCCGAGGCGAGGATATCCCGGCCAGAATCGTGAACGCGATGACGAAGAATCCGTTCCTCGTAGGCGGAACAGACCGCTTTGATTCGATCATTATGGAAGAGACCGAGGGCCGAGTCCTGACGAAAGTCGGAGCTGAGGGTGTTCATTCCGCTGTGATTCTCGGCTCGTCGATTGGAGTGGCACTTAAGGTCGAAGATGGAAGCCCTCGCGCCCAGTATCCGGCAATGATTCGAATTCTTCAGGAGCTCGACGCCCTGCCGGATTCGCTGCCACCGCGTCTCGCCGAAATTCTGCATCGGCCCATCAGGAATTCGCGCGGTGACCTTTGTGGCGAGACTACCGTTCGCGCAGCCTCCCCTCGCACTCCCGTCGCCAGCGCGGCGATCTGATTTCGCCGGCGGCATTTCGATGCCGCGACGATGATCATGAAAGGCAAATTGCCACCCCTCGATGGATCGGTGCGTCACCTCGTCCGGATCGCAGCCGCCATTGCCGGCGCGGACGAAGTCCAGACGCGAAAGGTCATGGAAGCCGCAGTCGGTACGGTAAAGGCAGAGGAAGTCGACGAGATAATTCTTCAGTCTTATCTATTCGCCGGGTTTCCGAGGACGCTCAACGCGGCACGCTCGTGGAGGGCAATATCCGGAACCTCGGCTCCAGTTTTCGACCGGCCGGCGGAGATGAAGAACGGCGCCGAATGGGAGAAGCAGGGGGAGCGTACGTGCGAAATTGTCTATGGGGAGTCGTACCAATTGCTGCGCGAGAACATCCGCAAGCTTCATCCGGCCCTGGATACATGGATGATCACGGACGGATATGGAAAAGTGTTGTCGAGGCCGCAGTTAGACTTGAAGCTCCGGGAGCTCTGCATAGTGTCGGCATGCGCAGCCACTGGGCAGCAGCGTCAGCTTCATTCGCATCTGCACGGGGCGCTAAACAGCGGCGTTTCGGTCGAGACTCTTTCGGCGGTGCTGGACGCCCTGGCGAGTATTGTGGGCGAAGCAGAGCTGGCAAAGTGCCGGTCCCTGCTGAATCACGTCGTATCAAAAAGGCATCCGCCAGCAGGCTCAGCGGGGCCGCAAGGTAAAAAGGGAACGGGTGCCTGAATGTTCGTCGATCGCGTAATTGTCAGAGTTGAGGCCGGAACCGGAGGATCGGGGTGTACCTCGTTCCGCAGGGAGCATCGCGTCCCAATGGGTGGCCCCGATGGCGGCGACGGCGGCCGCGGCGGAGACATCATCATTCGCGGCGACGGAAATCTCGCCACTCTGCTCGACTACACTTACCGCGACCGCTGGGTGGCTGAGCGCGGAGAGCATGGCATGGGATCGAACAAGTCAGGGCACTCGGGGGCTGATGTGATACTCCCAGTTCCTCCGGGAACCATCGTCCGCAACGCTGATAGCGGTGAGATTCTCGCAGAGGTGCTGGAGGACGGCCAGGATCAGATCATTGCGAAGGGCGGTCGTGGCGGGAAGGGAAATAGCTTCTTTGCGACCGCTACTCATCAATCGCCGCGCGAATGGCAGCCGGGTGAAGAGGGACAACTCATGGTCCTCGAGCTCGAGCTGAAGCTCATTGCGGATGTGGGGCTGGTCGGCCAGCCTAATGCCGGCAAGTCAACGCTGTTGTCGGTGATATCAGCCGCTCGCCCGAAGATCGCCGACTACCCCTTCACGACTCTCGTTCCGAACCTCGGCGTCGTCCAGATGAGCGACCATCGCACCTTCGTGGTAGCGGACATCCCTGGGATTATCGAGGGAGCGCATGAGGGCAAGGGTCTGGGCCTTCAGTTCCTGCGACACATCGAGCGCACGCGTCTCCTGGCGTTCCTCATCCCAATCGACGCAATGGACTGGCAGGCCGAATACGACGAGCTCCGTCATGAAGTTGCCGCCCACTCCGAGGAATTGGCAGCGCGGCCTCACTGCGTTGTATTCACGAAAATGGATCTGTTCGGCGAAGACTACATTCCGCCAATCGAAGCTCCCGAGGCGTTCGCACTTTTCGCGATCAGCGCCGCCGGTCGCACGGGTCTCGACGAGCTCCTTTCGTCCTGGTGGAAGGAGATTCTGCGCATGAAGCAGGACATTGTTGCAGAAGTGGCAAAGACTGTTGTACCATTGCCTTAAGGCTGGCTACCTCCACTTATTTATGAGTACCGCCGACACTCAATGCTCATAGTTTCGCGCGGCTCAAATTCCTATCCGGACAGTCTCGAAGACCTGTCGTTCCCTCCCGACCCTCTGTTCTTGATCGGCGAGGCCCGAGTGCTGCTGGGGCCCCTGGTGAGCATTGTCGGAACACGCGAGCCCACGCCATACGGAATCAAAACAGCGCGCGCAATTGCGACCGCACTCGCGAGAGCCGGCGTGTCCGTCGTTAGCGGCATGGCTCGTGGCATCGACGCGGTCGCTCATCGCGCGTGCCTCGAGAATGGCGTCGCGACCGTTGCCGTTCTCGGCACTGGCATAGACGTGCCGTACCCCGCCGGTCACCGGGAACTTCATCGAGTGATCGGCGAGAGAGGATTGATAGCGTCGGAAAGCGGTCCGGGCCTCAAGGCCCACAAGGGTGCCTTTCCGCGTCGCAACCGCATCATTGCAGCGTTGTCGCCGGTTACCATCGTGGTCGAGGCGGGTCACAAAAGCGGAGCTTTGAATACCGCATCCCAAGCCCTCGAGCTTGGCCGTACCGTTGCGGCAGTCCCCGGTCCCATCGACTCTCCTCAGAGTGATGGCGCCAACCAACTCATTCGCGACGGTGCGACGGTCATAGCTACGGTGAATGATGCCCTCGCACTTTTTGGAGGATCGCCATCACCCGTGCCACCCTATCAGCTTTCTGAGGTAGACGGCATGATCTGGGGAGCGCTTGGAAGCGGTCCGCTCACCATCGATGTGTTGTCTGGCCGAACCCGTCTGGCGTCACGCGATTGCCTCACGGCGGTTACTTCGCTCGAACTCCAGGGAATGGTGGAAAGCCTCGTCACAGGCGAAATCCGCCGCCGCTGAGCGCCGGCATTCGACCCTTATATTGAGCGTGTGAACGCCCGGCATCTCTATATCCACGTCCCGTTTTGCTCCCGACGCTGCTCGTACTGCGATTTCTCCATCGCTGTTCGACGAGAAGTACCGGTCGCCGAGTACTTGGGCGCTCTAAAAATGGAACTGAGCGGGCTTAAAGAGTCGGTCAAGTCGCCGCTGACAACCGTTTATTTCGGCGGTGGCACACCCTCCAAACTCGGGCCTGACGGCATCTCGGCGATGATAGCTACCGTCGCGGGAATATTCGAGATCGACCGTCACGCCGAAGTCACCGTCGAAGCCAATCCGGAAGACGTGACTCTACAAACCGTCAAGGCCTGGAAATGCGCGGGGGTCAATCGGTTGTCCCTTGGGATCCAGACCTTTGACGACAACGCGCTCGCCTGGATGCACCGCACGCATTCGTCGGCGGATAGCCGGCTGGCGATCGAGACAGCCCGCGATGGGGGGATCACCAATCTCTCCGTAGACCTGATCTTCGCTCTCCCCGAAAATCTCAACCGGTCATGGGCCGACGACCTCGAAAAGGCGCTGAAGCAGGCGCCCGATCACATCTCGCTATACGGGCTCACAATCGAGAGGGGCACGCCACTCGGTCGGTGGGAGGCGAGCGGCAAGGTAAGGGCGGCCGATGAGGACGGGTATTCGGAGCAGTTTCTTCTCGCTCACTCGATGGTGGAATCGGCTGGCTTGTCTCACTACGAGGTGTCCAACTTCGGGCGCGCAGGCAAGCGGTCGCAGCACAATTCTGCCTACTGGCAGGGCGTGCCCTATGTCGGTGCCGGACCGTCGGCGCATTCTTTCGACGGAACATCCAGGCGCTGGAATGTCGCCCCGTACGCCGAGTGGCAGTCGAGACTTTCCAGCGGCAAGAGTGTAGTTGCAGGTGCGGAACAGCTCACGGTCGACAATCGCCGGGCCGAAAAGGTCTATCTTGGACTGCGGACTATCGACGGCTACCTCGCCGGTGCGGAAGACGTCTCGATTGCCAGGCGATGGCAAAGCGAGGGATGGGCGACGGTTGAAAACAGCGTCATTCGATTGACACCCGAGGGGTGGCTGCGGCTCGATAGCCTCGCCGCCGGGTTGACAGGTCTTTGAAAACATTCATACGTTGGGACTTATGCCGATTCCCGAGCTGAGCGAGCGAGAACGTCGGGTACTTGAGGCGGTTATCCAGTCTTATGTTGAAACCGCTCAACCTGCGGGCTCGAACGCCATCGCGCGCCGGTTCGGCCTAGGGGTCTCGTCGGCGACCATCCGAAACACCATGAGCGACCTCGAAGAGAAAGGTCTGCTGTACCATCCGCATACGTCGGCCGGACGGGTGCCGACGGATGTCGCGTATCGGGTCTATGTCGACTCCCTGCTTCCACTGCCGTCGAAACCGTTGCGCGAGCACGACACGTTGAGCGCCCAGATCGTCGGAGGTGGATCAGCCATCGACTCAATTCTGCGCCGCGCTGCGCTAAGCCTTGGCGTCATCACGCAGGAGCTTGGGGTCGCTCTCGGACCCCGGCTCGACAACAGCATTCTCGAGCGAGTGGACCTGGTCAGGCTGTCATCCGAACGGCTGCTCGTTGCGCTGACTCTCGCGGGTGGCGCGGTACGAACGATATTCGTGGAGGCTCGGGGAGAGATTGCGGATTCCGCAATTGCTGACGTCACTCGCGTTCTGAATCAAAGAATCGCGGGCCTCACTCTGCTTCAGGTTCGCCAGTCTGTCGGTGACCGCCTGCGTGACACAGGGCCAACGCGCGAGTCCGCAGAGCTGCTGAATATTTTCGTCGAAGAGGGCGAGCAACTATTCGACACTGCCCTGCAAGGCGACGACACCGTTCTCCTTGGTCAACCTTCGCTTCTGGCTGAGCAGCCCGAGTTCAACACAGTTGACAGCATGCGGAAGCTCGTTGCGTTGACAGAAACTCACGAGCATCTCGCGGACCTTCTTCGGAAGCGAAGTGAAAGTCCAGGAATCACCATCAGCATCGGCAACGAGCATCTCGACCCAAAGTTCGAGACTTTCACTATCGTGACCGCTCAATACCGCTCAGGCGGTGTCACGGGAGTCATTGGCGTGATCGGACCTACGCGCATGCCCTATGACAAAGTGATATCCCTCGTTACACATACATCTCGACTTATCACCGACCTACTGGACTAGCAGCGCGATGGCCGATTTCTACGACACACTCGGTGTTCAGAAGACCGCTTCTGACGGCGAAATAAAAAAAGCATACCGCAAGCTGGCGATGACCTGGCACCCGGACCGTAACAACGGCTCGAGTGAGGCGGAAGAGAAGTTCAAGGAAATCACCGAAGCGTACGACACTCTGCGGGATCCAACCAAGCGCTCGGTGTATGACCGCTACGGCGAGGCCGGACTTCGCGGCGGAGCCGGCGGATTTCACCACGTCGATCTATCCGAGGCGTTGAACATTTTCATGCGCGACCTCGGCGGAATGGCCGGCTTCAGCGACCTGTTCGGCGGCGGTGGCGGAGGACGCGGTGGGTCGGGTCCTCGCACCGGCTCCGACATTCGCATCACGATGCCGCTAAGGCTTGCGGAAGTCGAGACAGGCATCGAGAAGTCGGTCGCGGTCAAACTGCTCGCGAGCTGCGATCGCTGCCAGGGAAATGGCGCCGAGCCGGGTACGTCTGCGAATCGTTGCACGACTTGCGCTGGAGCAGGGGAAGTTCGCCGTGCGCAGAAGTCATTCTTCGGGCAGGTAATCAGCGTCACGCCGTGTCCTACGTGCGCCGGCGAAGGCACGATGATCAGCTCGCCATGCAGGAAGTGTCGTGGCGAGGGGCGCGTACGTCAGGAAGAAAGCGTTGCCATAAAGGTCCCGCCCGGAGTCGCGACAGGTCAGTACATGACCATGCGAGGCGTTGGCAATGTTGGTCCTCGCGGCGGCGGTCGTGGCGACGTCCTGGTCGTGTTTGAAGTGGAGGAAGATGCCCGCTTCGAGCGTGATGGTGAGGATCTCTACTGCGAAGTGTTGTGCACGTATCCGCAACTGGTGTTCGGAGCGGACGTGGAAGTACCAACGGTGACCGCGAGTGTGACTCTGCACGTCCCGCCGCGCACCGAAAGTGGCCAGGTCTTCCATTTGCGCGGCCGCGGCCTCCCCCGTGTGAACGCGACTGGCGTCGGCGATATGCACGTCCGTCTACAGCTGTTCACGCCCGAAGAGCTCGCGACTGAAGAAGAGTCAATCATCCGGAGACTTGGAGAGATTCAGGTCGCGCCGGCAGACCGCAGGCCCAAGGGATTCTGGTCGAAGGTGAAGGAATCGCTCGGCGCGTGACACGCAGCGGCCAACCGCTACCGCTAACCGCTGACTGCTATGACCTCTGACGGTAATCTCAAAGAGTCCGCATGGATCGCCCTTCGGGTCAATCCCGGTGGCGATCCGCAGCGCGTGATCAGCGCGCTTTTTGCGGCTGGTTCGCAGGGGATTCAGGAGGACGGGGACGCAATCGTCACGCATTTTCCTCCCGGCACGCCAACCGATGAGATCGTCCACGACATTATGGACGCCGACCCGCGGGCGCGGGTCGCGATCAGTCTCGCTCCGCGCATGGACTGGAGTGAGTGGCGCGCATCTGTTGGTGCGCATCAGGTCGGATCGCTCACGATAGCTCCGCCTTGGCTCGCCGAGGACCTCGATCCGGCGACGACGGTGATCATCGAGCCGGCCATGGCGTTTGGTACCGGTGAGCATGCGACTACGCGGGGAGTCGCGCGCCTTCTTCAGCACCTCTCGCCGATGCCATTCAACGTCGCTGACATTGGGGCGGGGAGTGCGGTTCTCTCTATCTGCGCCGCGAAACTAGGCGCAGGCCGTGTCGTGGCGGTCGAGATTGATGAGGATGCCATCGGCAATGCCGAAGAGAATGTGCGCACGAACGAGGTCGAAGGCCGCGTTCATGTCATGCAGGGCGATGCGACAACGCTTCTGCCGTTGCTCGCACCGGTCGATCTGGTGATGGCAAACATCATTTCTTCAGTGCTCACCGAATTGCTTCCGGTCGTAGCGGAGTCGCTCGCGCCGCGCGGACACGCCATACTTTCGGGCATCCTGCAAACCGAAAGCGAGGCAATGCTTGGCGAGATCGAGAACGGCGGCTGGACAGTCATCGCGGAAGATCGGGAGGACGCGTGGTGGAGCGTTTTGATCGCGCACCCGTAGCTACGTTTTTCTCGCCAGACGGATTTGCCGGTGGATCGTCAGTTACCCTCGGTGAAGACGCGGCGCAGCATGTTCGCGTGCTTCGGATTGGGCCTGGCGAACAAGTCGCGCTGAGAAACGGCGAAGGTGGCGCGGCGTTGGGGGTTCTCGGTCGCGTGGCGAAGAAGTCTCTCACAGTGGACGTTACCGAGGCGTGGGAAATCTCGCCGCTTCCTCAGGTGCACATGCTTGTTCCAGTTGCTGATCGCGATCGCATGCTTCTGCTCGCAGAAAAGTGTACCGAGCTTTGCGCGACGAGCTGGCGTCCGGTGATGTGGCGGCGGTCGAGGAGTGTCGGGCCGGCTGGGGACGGCCCAGCATTCAACTCTCGTGTGCGCGCACGGATGATCTCGGCACTCACTCAATCGGGGGGTGGGTGGCTTCCCGAAATCCACCCCTCAGCGCCAGTCGCGCGAGCGATTACAGCGGCGCCTGAAGGAGACCGCCTGTTGCTCGACGCGTCTGCAGAATCGCCGATTTTCAGTAGGCCCGCGGCCGAGCCGGTCGTTCTCGCGATCGGACCCGAGGGAGGGTTCGACGAGAAGGAGCGCGAAGAAATGGTCGAGGCGGGATTCATTCCTGTTTCTCTCGCGGGCTCGGTGCTTCGGTTTGAGACAGCCGGAATCGCCGCGCTGGCGATAGTTCGCGCTCAACTCGCTCTCATAGGTTCCGAAACTATCATGGGTGATCTCCATGCCTGATACATGTCTGTTCTGTCGCATCGCCGCGCGCGAAATTCCGGCAGCGATTGTCGCTGAGACCGATGATGCGCTGGCGTTCAGAGACATAAATCCTGCCGCGCCGGTCCACGTGCTGGTGATTCCCAAAAACCACGTCGATTCATTAGCCATCGCGGCGAACGACGGGGAGCTCGGCCGTCTGATGTCTCTTGCGGCCAGGGTGGCCGAGCGGGAAGGCATTGCGGACTCCGGCTATCGGACCGTGATCAACACGCGAGAGAACGGTGGGCAGACGGTGGAGCATCTACACCTGCACGTGCTGGGAGGCAGGCGAATGACATGGCCCCCGGGCTAAGCTCACGGCGCAGCATCGGTTGTTTTCGAGCAGAATCCTGGGTAACTTGCGATTCTGTCTCTAGCAGGCGCCAAAATCGCCACGAAGGGGGGAAGTAGAATTTGTCGGAAGTCATAATCCATGACGACGAGAACTTTGAGCGCGCGCTGAAGCGCTTCAAGAAGAAGTGCGAGAAAGCGGGCATTCTTTCCGATCTTCGTAAGCACCGTCATTACGAGAAGCCGAGCGAGCGCCG
>JBDSBT010000088.1:0-6087 GCA_039921425.1 Gemmatimonadaceae bacterium
GGTACGGCTTGCTGGTCGCGGACAGTGGTATGTCAAGTTCATTCACATGACGCCGTTCGCCGGAACAGAGAGGATCGACTACGAATCCAAGTGGGCAACTCTCACTTTCGAAATCAGATAGATGCCAGGCCCGACGTTCTCACTACTCACACGTTGAATCTGAACAACAGAACATCCCCATCGGCAACGATGTACTCTTTTCCCTCCGACCGAACCGAGCCCTTCTCCCGCGCGCCTTTCCATCCCGAGAGCGAAACGAAATCGTCGTAAGCAACCGTCTCCGCGCGGATGAACCCCTTCTCGAAATCCGTGTGAATGACGGCGGCTGCCTTTGGAGCACTGTCGCCACGGTGGATCGTCCAGGCGCGAACTTCCTGTTCGCCGGCGGTGAAGTACGTCTGAAGCCCGAGCAGGTGATATCCAGCGTGAATCAACCGATCGAGCCCAGCTGACTCGAGTCCGAGCGACGACAGGAACTCCTCGCGGTCTTCAGCCGGAAGCTCAGCGAGCTCGGCTTCGATCTTTGCAGAGAAGGGAACTATCTCTGCGTGTTCGCCACTCGCCCTGACTGCCTCGCGAAGTGCCCTCAGATGCGGACCTTCGGCGCCGTGGAGCTCGCTGTCGCTGACGTTCGCGGCGTAGAGAACCGACTTGCTCGTCAGCAGTGAAAGCGGCGCGAGCGCGGCCATTTCGTCGGCGGTGAGCTTCGCCTCCCACAGTCCGCGACCGTCCTTGAGAAACTCGTAGGCGCGCTCGAGCGCTGGCAGCTCGGCGAGTGCTTCCTTGTCACCAGTACGCGATGCGCGGCGGATCTTGTCGAGACGCTTCTCAACGCCGCCAAGATCAGATAACGCGAGCTCGAACTCGATGACCTCGCGGTCGCGTACGGGATCGACCGCACCCATGACGTGCGTAACGTCTTCGTCCTCGAAGCAGCGCACGACGTGCACAATCGCATCGGTCTCGCGAATGTTGGCGAGAAACTTGTTGCCGAGTCCTTCGCCTTCAGCGGCGCCCTTCACGAGCCCCGCGATGTCAACGAACTGTACGACCGCCGGAACTGTCTTTTTCGGTTGAACTATCTCCGCAAGCCTGCCAAGCCTTTGGTCGGGAACCTCAACCATCCCGACGTTCGGCTCGACCGTGCAGAAGGGATAATTGGCCGCTTCAGCCTTGGCCGATGTCAGCGCATTAAACAGCGTGGACTTGCCTACGTTTGGTAATCCAACGATTCCGAGCTTCAGCATCTTCTATTGATTGATCGCGCCGTCGCCGTCGCGGTTGTGTGCGTTCATTGCGCGGTCGATTCCTTCGCGCAGCCAGCTTTCAACAACTGCGTTCAGCCGTGGCATGAGACTGATGATGTCTTCGCGCTCGTCGCGGGCGAACGGGGCGAGAACGAAATCAGCCAGGTCCATGTACACGTTCTTTCTTTCTGGTGTTGGCCCGACACCAATTCGGAGCCGCGGATATTCCTGATTTCCAAGCGCCGTTGCAACGCTGCGAAGGCCATTGTGGCCGCCAGCACTCCCACGGGCGCGCAGACGAAACTTGCCGACAGGAATCTGGACCTCGTCAACGATGACAAGCAGATCCTTCTGAGGCGCCCAGAACGGACGGCGCAGGTAGTTCTTCAGCACGTTGCCGCTCAGGTTCATGTACGTGAGCGGTTTGATAAGTCGTACTTTCGTGCCCGCAATTGCCGCGTTGGAAACCATCGCTTCGCCGTCGCGCTTCCAGCCGTCAAAATGCCAAACGTCGGCGAGGTGGTCCAAGACCCACCAGCCGACGTTGTGCCTTGTTGCCTCGTATTGACGCCCCGGATTACCGAGGCCGAGAATAACCTTCACAGGCTATTCCCGTTTTACTTCGACTCTTCCTCGTCCGGCTTCTTGGCGCGGATCACTTCGGGCTCAGCGCCAGCGACTGCCTCCTCAGTTGCCGCTGCTTCAACCGCGGCACGCGGAGCAGAGACCACTGCGACCGACGCGTCCTCCTCGGCCACGACCTCGACGCCTTCAGGCAGGGTGATGTCGCTGACGTGCAGCGAGCTTCCGATGACCATCTTCGTGACATCGACTTCGATGTGGTTCGGGATGTTTGCCGGGTCGACTTCGACTTCGAGCTCCCGCATCGTCTGATCGAGGATTCCGCCGTCCATGCGAACGCCATCCGGAACACCGATGAGGATGACAGGGACGCGGACGATGACCTTCTCGCCGGCGACCAACTCCTGGAAATCGACGTGAAGAATCTGGCGCTTGAACGGGTGCCGCTGGATCTCACGGATCAGCGTGCGCGAATTCGTTCCATCGAGATCGAGATCGATGACGGTGTTCTCGGCCGAGATGTGCTCCAGGAGTTTTTCGAGGTCACGCGTGTTGATCGAGAGCGCCTGCGGCTCGCGGCCGTGACCATAGATGATTGCGGGAACGCGGCCCGCTGCACGCAAAGTGCGAGCGACGCCCTTGCCGCTGTTCTCACGCTTGGTAACCGAAAGACCTGTTGATGCCATGACTAACCCCCTGACCTATTGCTCGAAAAGCGAGCTGACGGACTGCTCGCTGTGAATGTACCTGATTGCCTTCGCTAACAAATCGCCGACTGACAGCACGTTGAGCTGCGGAAACCGCTTCTCATCCGGAATGAAAACGGTGTCGGTAACCGTCACTTCCTTGATCGGCGCCTCGCTCAGCCGCTTTACGGCGGGCCCGGAAAGCAGCGCGTGCGTTGCGCAGACGTACACATCATTTGCCCCAAGATCCTTCAGCGCCCGCGCGGCTTCGGAAACGGTCCCCGCGGTATCAATCATGTCATCGGTAAGAAGGCAATCCTTGCCTTCGACTTCTCCGACGACGTTCACGACTTCACTCTGATTTGGTTTGGGGCGACGCTTGTCGATGATGGCAAGTGTGCCATTCAGTCTCTTTGCGAATCCCCGAGCCATTTTGGCCGAGCCGACGTCTGGTGCGACGACGACGAGGTCATGCAGCTGTTTCTTTCTGTAATGCGACACGAACACCGGCGCAGCATAGAGATGATCGACAGGAACGTCGAAGAATCCCTGAAGCTGATGCTGGTGAAAATCGAGACCCAGCACCCGGTGGGCGCCAGCAGTGACGATCATGTTCGCCACGAGCTTGGCGCCGATAGCGACTCTTGGCTGGTCCTTTCGGTCCTGACGAGAGTAGCCGTAGTACGGCATAACGCATGTAATACGAGCGGCCGAAGCCCGCTTTGCCGCGTCAATCAGGAGCAACAGCTCCATGATGTTTTCGGCGGGCGGATTTGTCGGCTGCAGGATGAAAACGTCGTTACCGCGAACGTTTTCGTCTATGCGGACGAAGATCTCGCCGTCGGCGAACCGGCTAATCGTCGCCTTGGCCTGGTCGACTCCGAGACTGCTTGCGATCTCTTTCGAAAGCGCCGGGTTTCCGGAACCTACGAGGAGCTTTAAGCCGTGACTCGGTACGGATAGTCCATCCATGCCGCGATAGCCTATAAAGTTAAGTGAACGCTGGCTTTAGATCAATTCCCCAGCGGAAGCCAGGGAGCCACGCAATCTAACCGCGAAGGATTAGCGTGGGGAGTCAGTAACCCAGCTTCTGCTTCGTCCAGATGACGACGACAGAGCAGTTCTGCCCGGTCGAGAACTCCGCGGGCGCTGACAACTCGTCGTAAATCTCAATGCCCGCCAACTCTGCTCCCGACAGGAAATTGTCTGGCGACAACTGCCAGTCATTGCCCGATCGCGAGAACCACGGGTGTCCATCGACGTAATACTTCACGCAGCCATTGAGCCGGCCAGTCACGTACCGATGGCCCTCTGCATCGGTTCCCATTCTCAGATAGGGTGCAGTCTCGAGAATCATGTTGAGCTTCTGCGGATTTCTGGCTGCGATATCGGCCGGACCATAAAATTTTCCGTTGCCGCGAACCTGCCTTTCGGTGAAGCCGACGCGTTGAAGCCCCAGTTCTCGAACCGCCGAAACCCTGACCGCATCGAGCACCGGGACATAGTGCGCAAGCATGACAGTGATGTTCTGCGCCGACCTAGAACTCAGGTCAACGGGTACCTCGACGGCCTGAAACCCGAGCCGACGAACGCTCAAGGACCGAGTACCTGAGCGAAGACCGGACAGTGCGAATTGACCCTTGTTGTCGGACGTCGTCGCCACATCGTCGGCTTCCAGAGCAATGCGTGCGCCGGCGAGCGGAGTACCACCTATGTCCACGACCTTCCCGGTGAGGACCGCCTTACCTTTCGGAAGCACGGCAACAGGCGCGCCCGGCTTCCCGGCCGTAGGGGCCGCGATGGCGACGGGCGTTGTAGCATTTGAGTTGTCGTTCGATGGCAAATGGAACGACACAACTCCAATTCCGTTTCCAAAGTTCACAGGCACTGCCGACGTGCTATCGGACCCTCTGTGGGCGACGACGCCTGTTACGAGATCCGAGGGAATTCCGCAAACGCGGTAGGTGCCGTCCCGCCTTACGGTCGCAAGCCGGCGCTGAGGCATCTTCACCACGTTTTTATTGCTCAACTGATAGTCGACCCATTCAACGGAAACCGTCGCGCCGCCGGCCGGCGTCTCGGTGTCTGCATCCAGGACACTTCCGATAAGCGCCGCCGGACCGCGAAGCAAATCGGCGGACGTGCATTTTGCTCCAACGATGGTTTTCGCGGAGGGTACCGAAAGCACGAACGACATGTTGCCGCCCGCCACCAGCTCGCGCTCAGGAGACCGAACGATGAGGCTGAGCGAGTCGAGAAGCGGGTGCATTACTTCCAGATACCGCTTACCCGCGGGAACTCCGTCAATTCGAAAGCGGCCGGACGAGTCGGTGATCGCCGAAAGAATTGTCCCGCTCACTGACACGATTGCTCCGCGCAGGTATCCGCCGCGAACGCTGTCTACAGCGACCCCGGAGATGCTCAGAAGAGGCTGTGCGGTGGATTGCTGAGCGGAAACGAACGCCGGCACGAACATCAGTGCGGCGATTGCAGCGGACACCTTGAAAAGCATCATTGCCCCCGGTGGATTCGAACCACCATTCTCGGATCCAAAGACCGATGTCCTGCCATTGGACGAGGGGGCAGAAGCGGTAAAGCTAGCCGACCCTGACTGGCTGAACAACGTCGATAGACGTCTTAGTAGTTATAACGTGCCGGCGAAGTTCCTCGGGAACTCGCGAGTAGTTCGGTGGCGAGTTGAGCACACCGAATATCGTCGAGCCGGAACCAGTCATCTGCGCAAAAATCGCCCGCGATTGACGCAGCCGTTCAATGTAACCCGCAAGCTTGGGGTGACGGGCGATCACATGATTTTCGAAGTCATTCTTCGCGAAGCGGATGATCCCGGGCCACGTCGACAGCGCGAGGGGGCTGATCATCAGTGGGCTCGGCGTATCACGGCTAACGGGATTTCCGCCGGGAACGAGCGGTGCGCTCGCCGTGGCGCGATCGTCGTCGAGCCAGCGATACGCATCGGCCGTCGATACGCTGAACGGCGGCGTCATGAGCAGGAGTTCGTAGCTCGGCAGTGGGTCGAACCTCATCATCCGCTCACCGTGCCCCCAGGCGAACGCCATCACAGCGTCGCTCGCAAGAAACGGAATATCGGAGCCGAGTGATGCAGCGATCTCGATCAGGGCATCGTTTCCGACAGGCGTGGGCGACAGGGAATCGAGGACCCGAAGCACACCGGCGGCGTCGGCGCTTCCGCCACCGAGCCCAGCACCAACGGGGATCTTCTTTTTGAGCTCGATGCGAAAGCCGCGCGGCCATCCCGCGCGGGTGGAATACGCGACGGCGGCGCGAAAAGCGAGATTCTGCTCCGGCGGTCCAGTCTCCATTCCCTCTACATCGATCGATCGCCCGCGCTCTCCGGTCTCGACCAAAAGCTCGTCCGAGAGATCGATTCGATGGAAGACAGTTTCGATGGAGTGATATCCGCTTGCTTCGCGAGGGAACACGCGAAGATGGAGGTTGAGCTTTGCCTGAGCCGCAATGCGCGCAGCGGGCCCGTTCACGCCGCGGACTCTCTCGCTGTTTCGATCTCCTTGAAATGCAGACCAAGCCGCGCA
>JBDSBT010000089.1:0-6591 GCA_039921425.1 Gemmatimonadaceae bacterium
AGATGAAGGAGAAGAAGGCTCGCGTCGAGGATGCACTGCACGCAACGCGCGCCGCGGTAGAGGAAGGAATCGTCCCCGGCGGTGGTGTCGCACTTGTTCGCGCCCAGAAGGCGCTCAAGACGCTCAAGCTCGAGGATTCCGACGAGCAGATCGGCGTCAGCATCATCAGCCGCGCGATCGAAGAGCCCATTCGCATGATCGTTCAGAATGCGGGCGGCGAAGGCTCGATCGTGATCGAGAAGGTTCGCAACTCGAAGGAGCCGAACTTCGGTTACAACGCTCTGACGGATGGGTACGAGAAACTTGTCGAGGCCGGTGTCATCGATCCGACCAAGGTCACACGTACCGCACTTCAGAATGCGGCGTCGATTGCCGGCCTGCTGCTCACGACTGAAGCATTGATCGTTGAGAAGAAGGAGCCATCGAACGGCGCGTCGGCCGGCGGCCCTCCGGGCGGCGGCATGGGCGGCATGTACTAGTCGCTGGTTGCAACCGTACCAAATTTGTTAAAAGAGGGACGCCGAAAGGCGTCCCTCTTTTTGCGCTATGTCCTGGCGAGCCTGCTGACCGTTGCCAGCGCCTGTGCAACCGCTTGATCCATGTTCAGATACTGGTAGCGGCCGAGCCGCCCGCAAAATGTTACATCGTTGCTGATAGTCTTAGCGATATCGCGGTATTTGCGATAACGATTCCGACTCTCGGGCACAGGGATCGGGTAGTAGGGCGTTGTTTCACCTGGCAGGTGGGGGCCGGGGTATTCATACGACAACGTCGTACCGCCAGCGGATTGCCCTGTAAAATGCCTGTACTCAGTTGATCGCGTGTACTCTGCGTGACCTGGATGAGTCACTACTGCAACGGACTGAAGAAGTGGACCGCGAGTATGCTTGAAATCGATGCGAAGTGTGCGGTAGGGCAGCTCTCCGAATCGAAAATCAAAAAACCGGTCGATTGTTCCTGTGTAGACGAGCAGTCTGCCGCGAATAGTCGGACTGATATCGTGATAGTCGGTTCCGAGCATCAGGTTGATATTATCGTGTGCAAGAATGCGCTCGATCAGAGCGGAGTATCCGTCTGTCGGAATTCCCTGGAAGCGATCGGTGAAATATTCGTCGTTTTTTCCAATCCGGACGGGAACGCGAGCAGTGACTGAAGGATCGAGCTCATCGGGACTGAGCCCCCATTGTTTCCGCGTGTAGCCGAGATAGACCTGTTCGTAAATGAGAGTGGAAAGTCGTCGAATCGCGTGATTTGGATTGTCGCGCAAACGAAGAATCGAGATTTCTGCGCCCGCTCCGTACTCTGAGACAAGTGCCTCGCTGATTTCTCGCGCTCGGTGGAGAGGGAAAACGCGACTAATGCTGTTCAGATTGAACGGCAGTGGTACGAGTGTGTTTCCCAGTGAAGCCTGAACACGATGACGGTAAGGCAGCCATTTGGTGAATCTGCCCAGGTAGCGCCACACTGCGTCGCTGTTCGTATGGAAGATGTGCGGTCCATAACGGTGGACGAGCACGCCATTCGCATCGATCATGTCGGCAGCGTTGCCGCCGACATGATCGCGTTGCTCGACGACTAGAACGCGCCATCCCAGCCGTTGCGCTGCCCTTTCCGCAACGACGGAACCGGCGAACCCCGCTCCGACCACAACGAGGTCGTATTCTGTCCTTGTCGTCATCGCGAATTATGTGGTGAGGCCTTTGCACTAGGGAGCCAACAAACGAGACTTACGAACTGCTCCTGAAACCAGTCTGACCGTCCGCAACGATGAGAATTGGCTTTGTGGTCCCCGACGATGCAACTGCCTGGCTCTACTATCGTCACCTGATGGAGGCGCTCACCGAGGCCGGGGCGGAGATTACGGTACTTTCAGCCCCCGGCCCGTACGTCGAGAGAATCAAGAATTCCGGTTTCAGGCACGTCGCCTTGCCTTATGCAAGATTCGTAACTCCGCTGAGTGACATCAGGCTGGCGATGGCACTGCGCAAGGAGTTCGTCAGGCATCGTTTCGATGTCGTCCAGAATTTCACGGTGAAGGCAAATCTCTACGGCGCGTGGGCAGCGGCATCAGCGGGTGTGCCGGCGATAATCAACACCGTCGAGGGTGCGGGCATACTCTGGTCAACAAATCCGTCTAAGCGCGTCCGTCTAATGCGCGATGCGGTTGAAGCGGGCCTGAAACTGCTCAGGCGATACATTTTGCTTTACTGGTTTGTGAATAGGCACGACCGGGATCTGTTCGTGCGTCGCGAGATCGCCACAGTCGATCGGTCAATCGTAGCAATCTCAACCGGCGTTGACACCGATACCTTCAACGCTGCCGCGGTATCGGCGAAATCGCTTGACGCGTTACGGCAGGAAATTGGAATCGCACCGGGCGTTCCCGTGCTCACCATGGTCGCGGGGCGTTTGCTCAGGTCGAAAGGCGTGGAAGCTTTCGTCGAATTGGGAAGACAGCTGCGGTCTGCTGGCATTCGAGTCCAGCTCGTGCTTGTCGGTCCCGAAGAGGCGGATCATCCGGATGCACTCGATCGCGCTATTGTCACAGGCGCGGTTGGCGATGGTTTGCTGGTGTGGACAGGCTATCGGGATGACATACCGGCGATTTATGCACTATCGGATATCGTCGTCGTCCCGACGACCTACGCTGAGGGTATCGCGAAAAGCGTCGTGGAGCCAATGGCCATGGCGCTGCCGGTGATTTGCTCGTTCACTCCCGCAATCGATGAGATGGTGGAGGCTGGAGTGGACGCCATTGTCCTGCCAGCCAATGACGATAAGGCGTTGTTTGACGCGGTGATGAAACTGCTGACAGATGAGGCACTTCGTAATCGGATCGGCGCCGCAGCACGTCGATCGGTTGAGTTGCGCTTCGACGCCAGGCGCGAGGCAACGGCCGCAGCGCATCGCGTCTATTCAATGGTCCCCGGCTGGCGAAACGGTCTTGACGAGACATGATCGTTGAATTTTTTGGATGTACCGGAGCCGGGAAGACGACGTTTGCATCGGGAACTGTAAGACGCTTGCACACTCAGTTTGCAGGCCTTCGCGATCATACTTCACCCGAAAGCTCCCCATTTCTGACGGCGCGACACGCGATTCGGACGCCAGCATTCTTGCTGACCATTCTGCCTCATTGGGCGGACTCGTACCCGCTGCTTTCGTTGGGATGGAATTCTACAAAGGGGAGAGCGAGCAGCATCGGATGGCGCGCCACGCGCTTCTGCTCACTAGTCCGCCGGCTCGGACAAACCGCCAACTGGCGAATGTCCAACGGCACGAGCATCCACATCGTCGACGAGGGGATCATCGGCTCGCTCGACCTTGCTCTTGGTGGAGCAATTTCTCCGCCTGCTGCTTTGTTGCGGCAAACGATCGAGCTGATCCCGATGCCTGATCTCATGGTTTGGGTAGACGCGCCTATCGAGAACCTGGTCGAACGAACGATGAGGCGAGACGATTCACCGCGCGAGTTCCGAGGGATGTCGGAATCGGAGGTACGGGATAGAATTAAATGTTCGTCGGCGATGTTCAGCGAGATAGCGGAGTCCGCGCGTGCAACCAATCGGCTTGTCCGCGTTTGGAACCCGGATGCCGACGGCTCGACTCTTGAGTCCACCATAGACGGCGTGGCAGCCATAGTCAGCGCGCGAATTCGTGCGGCGCGCGCCGATGATTGAGCTCTTCGAAAAAACGAAGTCGCCTTTATTGTCGGAAGGGGAAGCACGCGCAAGAGTTGTCGCGTTCTACCTGCCACAGTATCACGTGATACCGGAAAACGAATCGTGGTGGGGGGAATCGTTCACCGATTGGGTGAATGTGCGTCGAGCGCGGCCGCTTTTTGCCGGCCACTATCAGCCGCGGGTTCCGCTCGACGAGAACTATTACGATTTGAAACGAGTGGACACCATCCGCTGGCAGATCGGCCTGGCTCAACGGTTCGGCGTCGCGGCATTCTGTCACTATCACTACTGGTTCGAAGGACGACAACTTCTCGAGAGACCGACCAATCTGATGCTCGGCCATCGCGAAATCGATTTTCCTTTTTGCCTTGCATGGGTAAACGCTTCGTGGTCTCGCCGATGGAAGGGTGACAGGTCGGTCAACCCGGTGCTGGTGCGTCAGACCTACCCATCGGGGCGCGCAGGGTGGCTTGAACATTTCGACTACCTGTGCCGCGCGTGGACAGACCCTCGACACCTTTTGGTCGATGGCAAGCCGGTATTCCTGATCTACAGTCCACACGCTATTCCGCGAGTGGGGGAAATCCTGGATCTCTGGCGCGAGGAGACTGCGCGACGCGGTCTTGCTGGAATCCACGTTGTGGCAATGCAGCTCTTCCAGTTCCTCAGCCGCAGTTTCCTTCAGCATTTCGATGCGGTCCTCTCGTATCAGCCCGCATCGGCGATGTTCATTCCCGCGGCTGGTGATTCTCTGACAAGCACCATCTCGATGGAGCGTTACCTTCGTGGTCTGCCTTCGGGAATTGCTGAAGTACTCAGAAGCTTCCGCTATGAGCGAAGACCGAGGCTCCGCTTCCACAACTACGACGATCTTTGGGCGCGAATTATTCAGGCACAGCAATCGGCATCGCCTCGTTCGTACCCCGGCGCATTCGTTGATTGGGACAACACCGCCAGATACGCCGAAGGCGCCCGAATCGTGGCAGGGTCTACGCCTGAGCGGTTCCAGTACTGGATGAGCCAGCTAGTCTCATCGATGTCCGAGAGACCTCCGGAGCAAAGACTGATATTTCTCAACGCGTGGAACGAATGGGCTGAGGGAGCGTACCTCGAGCCTGATCAGCGCTCTGGACACGCGTACCTCGAAGCTCTGAGAGCCGCTGTAGTCGACTGAAGTCTGCGTGTCCGTGGAAATCGCTTGTGTTAGTCGATGCGACTCAATAACGCGTAAGGCAATTGTGAGCCCATATGGCAAAACGAAGCCTGCATCTGTTGACGATGGTCACAGGCGGGATGTTGCGCCCAATCCCGACCCATTTATCCGTATCTCCGTATACCTAACTCTTTTCTGAGGAAAATTTTGGGGTACAACGGGAAGAAAAAGTTGGAACGTGGATTGCGTTTAGCTCGGCTCTTGACTCACTTAAACGGCAGGAAGTCGCAAAATGAGAGCAGTCATAAAATCAGCGGCAATTCTCGGCATTTTCTCTACGGCAGCATTTGTCGCGCCGAAGGCCGCGCCTTTAAGTGCAAAGGCGGATGGCGCCCCAAGCATCGGTGCCAACATCACCGACAAGCAGCTCCTCCTCAAACTCGGCGACTCAGTTGTCCAGACATACGATTTCGCCAGCGGCCAGGACAAATATCCAACTCCAACCGGTTCTTTCACGATACGGAAACTGACGTGGAATCCGCCGTTGTAGGTCGCATTCCTATATTGCCGTGATGAGCCCAGAGATTTTTATTAACAAGTCGCGATACTACCTCGCGACCGAGTATCCGTCCAAGATCAGGCTCGCCGTCGCGAAGCTCTCTCACGAAGAAGTCTGGCAGCGGGCAAACGATCAATCGAACAGCATCGGGAATCTCATCGTCCACCTCGCTGGCAACGTTCGGCACTGGATCGTTGCGGGAATTGGCGGGGCGACGAGCAATCGTGACCGCTCCGCCGAGTTTGCCATGCGCGGTGGACGAGCTGCCGACGAGCTGCTGGCACTGCTCGATGATGCAGTTCGCGATGCGGACAACGTGATTGCTTCCCTCACCGACGCCGATCTCATCCGGGACTGCACGATTCAGGACAGGGACACAACTGTGCTTGCGGCGATCTACCACGTCGTCGAGCATTTCTCCATGCACACCGGTCAGATCATAATGCTCGCCAAGATTTACTCGCCGGGCTCGGTTCGTTTCTATGACGACGCAGCCGGTAGGGCAGTGCCTCTATGGGGCGGACGCGAAGGAATAGAGCCTGGGCAATAGCCCATGGCGGCACGATCCAGCGAGTTGTATACACGCCTCCCATTGGGCAGTATCAAGCGCGTCTTCGCTCACCTGCAGAAACCAGCAATTCCGTACTAGACAATGTCAGCAAAACGCCTTCTCGCGCCTCTTGCAATCGTATTATCTGTACCGCTTGGTGCACAGATTCCGATGAGCGGGACATTCGTCTCGACGCTTGGGACTGACACCGTCGCGGTCGAGTGAGCAAGCTCGAACGATCGCCTCTCGATCTCGATGAGCCGACGATGCAGCGACTCGGCTATCGGGTAACGGATCTCGTAGCGCAGCATCTCGCGAACATTCGCGATGAACCTGTCATAGCAGGTGCTCCGCGTTCAGAGCTTAGTGCCGCACTCTCGGTTGCGGCTCCCGCGACGGGGATTGATTTTGAGAAACTCATCGATACTCTCGAGGTGCACGTTTTTCCGTATCATGCACGGGAGCCCCATCCGGGTTTCCTCGCCTATGTATCCAGCTGTCCGACATTTCCCGCGCTGTTGGGAGACTGGATCGCGACTGGCTACAATTTTTTTGCGGGAGTTTGGCCGGTTGCCGCAGGGCCGAATCAAATCGAGATGGTTGTGCTCGAATGGTTCCGGCAATGGACCGGGATGCCCGAAGGCAC
>JBDSBT010000090.1:0-11809 GCA_039921425.1 Gemmatimonadaceae bacterium
AGCAGGTCGCATGGCCAAAAAATAATAGCGATCACGCTGAGCGGGTTGGGCAGTTGGAGTTATTGTTTCTCGCATGCCAAATACTTTGATCGACCTTTCGGGTAAGTGTGCGCTCGTCACTGGCGGCTCGCGCGGAATCGGTGCGGCGGCCTGTCGCCAGCTCGCTTCCGCGGGCGCAAATATCATGATCGGCTACCGAACGCGTAAGGCAGACGCCGAAGCGGTCGCTGGCGCTTGTCGATCTTCAGGAGCAAGAGCCCAGTGCTACGCAGCCGACGTTTCGACTGATGCGGGCGCTAAAGCGCTGGTGGCTGCGACGGTCAATGCCTTCGGCCGGCTCGATATTTTCGTCGGCAATGCAGGCATCTGGCCCCCGAAGGACGTCGCGCTGGCTGACATGTCTGATGACCAATGGCATCGCACTATCCGCGAGAACGTGGATTCCATCTTCTTTACGAGCCGCGCCGTTGTCCGCGCGATCACGGACGGAGGAAGTATCGTTCTGATCTCCAGCACTGCGGGACAACGAGGTGAGTCGTTTCACGCGGATTACGCGGCGAGCAAGGGCGCGGTCATCTCCTTGACCAAATCTCTCGCTGTCGAGCTTGGCTTGCGCGACATCAACGTGAACTCGGTCGCGCCGGGTTGGGTCGATACCGAGATGGTAAGCGAAGCGGTGGCGGAAGAAGGGCGCGATCGCATCGAGGCATCTATTCCGATCGGTCGCATCGCTTCGGTTGATGATATTGCAGGTCCGGTTGTTTTCCTCTGTTCACCGATGGCTCGACACATCACCGGGGAAATACTGAACGTGAACGGCGGCAGCGTTCTTTGCGGGTGACGCGAAATGGGATTGCCTGTATTTTCAGCCCATTGCCCCGCCCCCGACCGACATGTAGCGTCTAGCCAAACCTCGTCAGGAGAAGGATGGAACCGGCATCGCCAGAGTGGCACAACGTTGGATCTCATGATGAGGTCGCTGCCCGCATACCGTTCTCGGTTAACCACGGCGAGTTTTCGATCGCGATCTTCAGCTACGAGGGCCAGTTTCGGGCGATCGGCAACCGCTGCAATCACAAGGGCGGCCCGCTATGCGAAGGTCACCTTCGAGGCGAGTTCATTCAGTGTCCATGGCACGGTTGGGAGTACAGCGTCATTACCGGCAAGGGCCCGATGGGCTACGACGAAGAGCAGGTGCCGGTCTTCGCTCTGGAAGAAAGAAGCGGTGACGTCTTCGTCGCGACTCCTCCCACCATGCCCGCGAGACTGGTCTCGCACAAGCCGTCGCATCTTCTCGACGAACACGTAAAGCCGCCCGGATCTCCGCCGCGAGTGCTCGGCATCTCGACCACTGGAATGGACGGCGAAAACCCAAGATTCTCGACGTCCGACGCGCTCCTGGATCACGCGCTCGCCAATGCAGAAGAACTTGGTGCCGATACACAGCTCATTCGCCTTCGCGATCTCGCCTTTCGCCACTGCGAAGGCAATTACTCGAAAGCCGCGAGGGCGTGTACATGGCCGTGCGCAATCACCGAACGCGATCCTGCCGATCAGCTCGCTGCTGTCTACGAAGGTCTCGTTCACTGGGCCGACGTCGTGATTATCGGCACGCCGATTCGCTGGGGCAAAGCATCGTCGCTCTATTTCAAGATGACCGAGCGGCTGAACTGCGTTCAGAATCAGGTGACGATTGCCGATAACATTCTCATCAAGAACAAGGTTGCGTCTTTCATCATCACCGGCGGGCAGGACAACGTGCAGGAGGTCGCCGGCGGCATGCTTACATTCTGGTCAGAGCTGGGCTTCATGTTTCCGCAGTTTCCTTTCATTGCACACAGCCGCGGCTGGGACGCTGAGGACATGGAAAACAACGTCAGAAAGGTAAAAGCGAGCACCGCGCTCAAGTCGGCAGCGGAAGATCTCGCCGCGCGTGCGTTGATGATGTGGAAGGTCGTCGACGCCAGTCGCAACCTCATTGAGCAGCCAATGGAACGCACTGGCCGAAAAGCACAACCAATGGCACGACCAGGCGAGGTAATGGCATGACGGACAACATGGGTGCTGCGAAGAAATACGAAGCGGCACTGTTCGCCGGACGCATGGACGAAGTTGAGAGCTACTTCGCTGACGACGCGACTTATTGGGTTGCTGGTCCGCCGAGGATCGGGGGAACGTGGAAGGGCCCGAAGGCGATCGTGAAGTGCTTCAACGACCGCGAGTTCGGTCTGGGCGCAGCCGATTGGGGCTATGAAGAGGTCTGGCGCAACTGGAAGTCAGGCGACGACATCGTAACCGTCGAGATTCGCGAGAAGAGCTGGCTCAAGAGCGCGCCGGATGACGTGATGGAGCAGCGAACGTGCGTCGTCATGAGGTTTCGTGACGGCAAGATCTGCGACATGCGCGATTACACTGACTCGAACCTCTACGTCGAGTTTCTCAAACGACACCCTGAGCTTCCGAAATTCGCGAAGCCTCAGTGATGACTGGGATCCATCATTTCGTCATCTGACATGCCGTGATCGTCGTGCCAGATGACGATCGGATTGTCACTGGCAAAGAAATTTGCAGGCCGCGTCTTTCTTATATAGCAGGGACGTCGGCTCTAAGGCAGGACTTGTTCATTTCCCCCAGACAGCGGCAGCTCCAACAGTTTCTTTGAGGGCTGCGGATCGAGCGTCTGGTACACGGTAAGCTTGTCGATCACCGCCCGATCCTGGACCCGCAGCGCCAATAGCTCGCGCTCGGCGTCACGCGTGAGAGTTGGATACAGACTCAGAGTGCAGTGTGGACTGAAGGTAAATCGCGCGCGTTGAAACGACAGGCCGCAGCTCGCGATCTGGTCATGAAACACCCTTAGCGGTCCATGCGGATCGAGGGGAAGCACAACAATTTCCGTCTGCATGAACCTCATCGGCGCGCCAAAGCGCAAGACCAACGGCGCCGTCGACGAAGCGATCGGAGCGAGCTTGTCCCACAGCTCTGTTACCGTTGTCTGCGCCGGCAGTGGTCCGACTCCGGAAGATCCAGTAATCGTCACATGGGGTGCCTTGTACCGCGCGAGCCGTGGGTCGAACTTCAGATTTATCGCGCGGATGCGATGCCCTGCCTCACCGCCGATCTCGGCGATCATGAAGATGCCGTTTGCCTGCACTTACTACTGCTTGCCGGCCGACAGCAGTGGCAGCCACCCCGTTTGCGGAGATATCTGTACTCCGGCTCGCAAAAAATATTTATCCACGCGGTTGTTCGGATGCGAGTGCGTGTATCTGTAAACTTTTATTCCGGTGAGCGTTCCGATCGCAGCGCCGGCGACGACATCGCTTGCCCAGTGAAACTGATTGTAAATACGCGAGACGCCGGTCAGCGCGGCTCCGCCATAGACGATCGGCCCGATAACCCAGCGTGACTGCGGCCACCAATGACTTGTTTCCGCAGAGACGATCGATGCAAACGCGAATGCGGCCGTTGTGTGTCCTGAAGGAAAGGATTGATAGTCAGTTCCCTGCAAGCCTCTCAGCAAGCCGAAATTCAGCGAGTTCGCCGTGTCTTTGTAGGGACGAGCTCGACCGGCGATCATTTTTGTCGCACCTGTAATTGCCCCGCTAAGCAACACCGCTTCGACGGTGTGCAGCCCAATGTCTTCCGCTCGTCGGTTGCCCCCAATGCGGCCGCCTGCGTAGGTGATTCCACCCAACACAAGGCTACCCGGATCTCCGATCAACCGGAAGAAAGTGGCGCCCTTGTGAAATATTTTGTTGGACTGCCGGGCCGGATCCTGAAGATTTTGCGTGAAGTATTTGTCTGCTGGAGAGACTGCCGCAGCAGCTGCTACAAATCCCAAAATGAGGAGTGCATCAGCGCCTTTCAGGAGAGGCTTGGGAGTATACAGCGTGTCTGTTGTCTGGGCCTGAACGTTGACGCCGACGGTCAACGACAGCAGCAGGACAAGACATACTTTGTTGAGCACGTGAAATCTCCGACGCGGTGAATTTTTCGACTGACACGTCCAATGCAATTTGCGTCCCGCTGGCCCCCTTGCTTCGCCCTGTCGTTTGGGACATATCCCCAGTATGCTCAATATTGACCTTTCAGGCCGCCGGGCGCTTGTAGCCGGAGTCGCGGACGACGGTGGTTTTGGCTTTGCAATCGCCAAGGCACTGGCCGAAGCTGGCGCATCGGTTTCCGTCGGAACATGGCCGCCGGCACTCAACATTTTCATGAACCTGCTCGAGCGCGGGAAGATGGACGAGTCCCGCCGCATGTCCAACGGCGAGCTCCTTCAGTTCGAGAAGATCTATCCCCTCGACGCTGCGTTCGACACGCTCTCCGACGCACCTGAAGACCTTCGAACGAACAAACGGTACAAGGAAACAGGCGACTTCTCGATCGACGGCATGGCGACGAGAATTCAACAGGATTTCGGCGATCATTCGCTCGATATCGTCGTGCATTCGCTTGCCAACGGACCTGAAGTCAAGAAACCCTTGCTCGAAACAAGCCGTCACGGCTACCTGACCGCTGTCGGCGTTAGTGCGTACTCGCTCGTTGGAATGGTGAGCCGGCTCGGCCCACTGATGCGGCGCGGCGGATCATTCCTATCGCTCACATACATGGCGAGCGAGAAAGTCATTCCTGGCTACGGTGGAGGAATGTCCTCGGCGAAAGCTGCACTTGAAAGCGACACACGCACTCTCGCTTTCGAGGCGGGACGCAAATACGGCGTCCGCGTGAACACCATCTCTGCCGGCCCGTTTGCTTCGCGAGCAGCAAGCGCAATCGGCATCATCGACAGGATGGTGACTTATTGCGCGGCCAATTCTCCTCTCACTGATCCTCTCACGGCCGAGGAAGTTGGGAGCGCTGCCGCTTTTCTCGCGAGCCCACTTGGAAGTGGAATCACGGGTACTACCGTCTACGTAGACAAAGGGTATCACACGATGGGAATGGCAACAACTGTGCTGAACGAAGCAGCCGGCTCGCAGTAACCCTCACCGATTTGATGTCTACTCGCCGTTCGCTGGCCGCAGTACTTCTGCTCGCCGGCACGCAAGCCTGCTTTGTCTTCAACCGACAAGGTGCGCCACCGGTCGTTCCAAAAACGCAGCAGCAGCTGCGCACCGACAGCATCGAAAAAGCCGAGGCTGCAAGCGGGATCAAGCCGTACGCCAAAGTCGTTTCGAAGTCGGCAATCACGCGGACTGGTCTCTTCACGACTCACCGCCTTGCTGACACCCTGCTGTTCGAGATCCCGAAACGAGAGCTCGGGCGGGACATGCTCCTCGTCGGCCGCTTTGCGAAAGCGTCAGGAGGAAACTCCTACGGCGGAGACGAGTTTACCGAGCGCGTTCTTCGATGGGAGCGGCAAGGCAATCGCGTTCTCCTTCGCAGCGTCACCTTCGAGATCACCGCGGACTCGACGCTGCCGGTCTTTCAGGCTGTTTCGCAGGCGTCCTATCCACCTGTCGTCGCTGTTTTCAAAGTAGAAGCGAATGGACCCGACAGCTCGGCCGTCATCGACGCCACACCACTGTACACGACCAACATCCCCGAATTTGTCGGCGCGAGAGGCTCCTTCGACGACAAGCGATCGTTCATCGAAAAAGTGTCTGCATTTCCCGACAACATCGAAGTAGAGGCAACGCAGACTTTCACTCCCGAGAATCCTCCCGACTCACAGCGCGGGCTCGGACCGATCCCCGCGCAAAGCGTGCTCGCGCATTGGAGCATGATTCGCCTTCCGGCCAGGCCGATGATGGGCCGGTTCGCGGACAAGCGACTGAGCTTCAACGAAGTGCGGCAGACTGATTTCGGTACCGATCAACATCGGTCAGTCTCACGCGGACTCATTACCCGCTGGCGATTGGAGAAGAAATTTCCCGACTCCGCTCTTTCGGATCCCGTAAGGCCGATCGTTTATTATGTCGATCCCGCTACTCCAAAACAGTGGATCCCCTGGATCAAGAAAGGCATCGAGGATTGGCAACCGGCGTTTGCTGCCGCTGGGTTTCGCCGCGCCATAATCGCGCGGGATGCTCCATCCACGGAAGTAGATCCTGATTGGTCGCCGGACGACGCGCGATATTCCGTTGTTCGCTGGTTACCCTCAACGACTGAGAACGCCGAAGGTCCCAAGGTTCACGATCCTCGTAGCGGAGAAATTCTCAACGGCTCCATTCGGCTGTTCCACAATGTTCTGAACCTTGCGCGCGACTGGTATTTCACGCAGGCGGCACCGCTCGATTCGCGGGCTGAGCGATTGCCCCTCCCTGATTCGTTGATGGGCCGCCTCCTCGAGTACGTAGTCGCCCATGAGGTCGGCCACACGCTCGGCTTCCAGCACAACATGAAGGCGAGCTCGACGTATCCTGCTGACAGTCTCCGCAGCATTTCCTGGCTGCGTCGCATGGGACACTCGCCGTCGATAATGGATTACGCGCGATTCAATTACGTCGCGCAGCCTGAGGATCGCATTCCGCCGGAGTATCTCATGCCGCGCGTTGGTCCCTACGATCAGTTCGCGACGAAGTGGGGCTACGCACCGATTGCCGGAGCTCGGACGCCTGAAGCCGAGCGTCGTGTGTTGAATGAGTTGGCGAAGATGCAGGACACCGTGCCGTGGTACAGGTATACCGTATCGGGAAATCACGACGCCGACGCCGGTGACGAAGCTGAAGCTGTGGGCGACGCTGATGCAGTGAAGTCCACTGCGCTCGGCCTGCGAAATATCCGACGCACGGTTCCGTTGCTTCTTCGGGCCACTGAACACGCCGGAGAAGACAACTCACAACTTTCCGAGCTCTACGATCGGTTGCTCGATCAGTGGAGTAACGAGCTGCAAGCAGTCGTCAGCATCGTGGGTGGCTCTCAGTCTCAGGAAAAATACGGGGACCAGCCCGGCGCACGGTTCGTTCCGCTTTCCCGTGCAAGACAACGCGCTGCTGTTCAGTTCATCGCTCGGAACGCGTTTCAAACCCCGGACTATTTCATCGATCGGCGCGTGCTGAGCCGCATTGAGCCCGAGGGCACGCTGCGTCGTGTTGGTGCAGCGGAAAACCGGGTTCTCATCGACCTGCTCGATGCAGATCGTCTCAATCGGCTTGCCGAATATCAGGCGCTGTCGCAGGGAGCTGCCGCAGTCTACGCACCCGGGGAGCTATTGTCAGACGTGCGTCGTGCTGTATGGTCTGAGCTCGGCGCCTCGCGCGTGACGATCGATCCCTTCCGCCGCTCGCTCCAGCGGTCCTATCTCGCGCAGGCTGATGCGAAGCTTAATCCGCCGTCAGTTGTGATCATCTCGAGCACACCGCCAAGGCGAGGAAGTCAGAACTCCGATGTTCGAGCCCTTATGCGGGGTGAGCTCGCGGAGCTCGATTCCTCACTGCGATCAGCCACGGAGCGCACGTCGGATCACACGACCCGCTTGCATCTTCTGAACGCCCGGGCCGAGATAAAGCGCATGCTTGATCCTAAGAATTAGGGGCCATCAAAACTCGCTATTGTTTCGTCTTCTGAATCGACGCTTTGAGGGCCTCGAGCTCAGCGACTGTCACCGGTCCCGTCAGGACATAGCGGCGCGAACCGGTGGCATCGAACCACGTGATTGTGTTGATCGTTACCTTCGCAGCTGATTGTGCTGGTGCAGCAGTTGGAAACGGAATCATCGGATCAGGAACGGGAGCCGAGGGCGGCGACATAACGCGAGTAGTTGTCGGCGCATTTCGCGGTGCCCCCATCGTTTTTCGCGCAGGTGCGGGCGCTGCCTCAGTTACACCCCTGGCTGCAAAATCGGGCGCCTCGAGCTCCGTGAGGACGAGTGTAGCGCCTGACGACGTTGCGTAGAAACTCTGCTTCGGCGTCTTCGATGAGTCTACGCGAACGAGTTTTGGCTCCGGCTGAATTGCTCCAGTAGCTGCGATGTTTGTGGCAACAGCATCGCTGGCCCTGGATTGTGCGGTTGCTTCCGCAAACCCGGCGCGTTGTGGCTCCTCGACACCGCGAGCCGTACCGCCTTTCACACCGCGTCCAGCGAACTCGTCCCTTGGTCTCGTAAGGGCATCCTTGCGAGCGGCAATGTCAGGCACTGGCTTGGACGCCGCCATCGGGGCGGCCACGGCCAAGTCCGAGTTTGCGCCAGCCGCTAGCCCCGGTCTGTTTGCGTCTTCCCCCGCTTGAGGTGCAGACGCAGCCACTGAAGTCGGCGCAGGCACTGACTTCTCCGCGACAGCACCTGCGCCCTGCATCACGGTCCCTCCCTTCTGGTCTTCATTCCTGAAGACAAGAAGCGACGCCCCCGCCACAACGAGCACAGCCGCCGCAGCGCGAAACTGCGCACTCGAGTACCAGGCACGCTGGCGTGGCTTCACAACCGGAATCACTCCGGCCGGCACGATGTCGAGTGCACTCACTATCCGCGACGATCCTGCGACAAATCCCCGCGCCTCGGCCACCGCGTCCGCGCATTGCCGACACGTTGAGATGTGCTCCTGGAACGCCGCCGATTCGTCTGGCGACAATTCTCCATCGAGCCATGTATGGATCATTCCCTCATCAGGATGCTGCATTTTTTTCCCTCGCTTCGCGTTCCCTTTGTAGTTCTTCATAGCTCTCGACGAGCCTTCTTCGGGCCCTCGAAAGCGTGGTTCCGACAGATCCCGGTGACAGCTCGAGTGCTTCTGCTATCTCCGAGTAGTCCAGACCTTCCTCGCGCATCAGAAGTGCAAGGCGATCCCGTTCCGCCAAGGCGTCGATGGCTTTCCTGGCAAGCGCCGCCTCCTGCGCTCGCTCGAGCGTCGTCTGCTCCGACTCGACCACATTGCCCTTTTCTTCCTCTGCCAGCAGCGACAGGTGACGGCGCCTTCGCGCGTCCTTCCTTGCTTCGTCGCGAACCAGGTTTGTCGCGACTGCGAACAACCATGCTCTCTCGTTCACGATCGTGTCCTGTCTGAGCGCGCGAATGAACGTCTCCTGTGCAACCTCTTCCGCCCAGTCGCGATCGCCGAGCCGCCGGGTGAGGTATCTCACCAGTTGTTCGTTGTAGGTACGAAACAGCCGCTCGACGTCGCTCAAACTGTTACCAGCTCCTCTGGATGTCTCTCAACTGGTCGTCACTGATCGTGGCGGATCCGGTTTCAGCCAGCTTGATGGTCACCGCGCGCCCGGCGACGATCACCTTGTCGCCAAGAGAGAACACTTCGCGCAGGTCGGGTATAACGTCGATCAACTTGAAATACGCTTCGGAGAATGGCTTGATCGTGACTGTGCGCGCGGTGTCTGACCGTGCAGCATCGGTCCATGTATCTCCGCTCAGGTTGAACAGGCGCGATCCAATTCGACGAGCGTCCTTCGCCTGGCTCGCTTCATTGATTGCGTCAGCCGCTGCGAGGTTTGTGATTGCGCGCTGAGCAGATGCAACCCGCGCTGATTCGAAAGCCTTTGCCGCAGGTGCCATTGGTGACGGTGCGTTCACGCCGCTCGACGATTTGGCATCACGCCGTACCATTCCCGTGGCGACACCGCCCTTCACTCCGCTTCCACTAAACTGTGGCTGTGAATTCGACTCGACAACGAGATACGAAGTGAACTCCGTCGGAATCGCATAGCGCTCTCCAAGCTCCCGAATTTCATCGTCGATCTCATGAGACGCTCCGTTCTTCCGCTTCTCTGCACTGAGGTATCCTACTCTCTGCGTGGCCCACAAGCGCGCGACGAAAGAATTTTCTCGCGACGACGATGGCAGATCCACACGTGTTGTCCAGCTCACCGGACCTCTTGCCGTTTGGCCTTCAAAACGAAGCCGGGTCGATCCACTTCCTGAATATCTCGTGAGTAGAACGTAATCCTGCCCGGAAAATATGTCGGCGGCCTCGAACGGAAGGCGCTTAATGAGTCGTACACCGTCCGCGTAAACCCGGACGTTCGTGATTACAGCATTCGTCAACCGGCTCGCTACCACGGAGACTGCTCGTTCCACTGATTCGTCAGGACGCACGAACTGTGCGGTGCCTCTTCCTTCGACTGCGAGTCTTTCTACCAATGCGGCGTTCAGATCTGCTCCGACGCCGAACGAGAAGATTCTCCGATCTCCACGAAGACGCGAAACGCGCGATGCAATCGCGTCGGGATCGCGCTCTCCAATGGTCGGCTCGCCGTCTGTGACGAAGAGCACCAGGCCGAGTCGTCCGGATGAAACGTCTCCTCTTAGGGCGACATCGAGAGCTCCGGAGATGTTCGTCGAGCCCGACGCGTCAAGAGATTCGAGATACCGCCAACCCGCGTCTACGTTCTCGCGCGTCGCTCGTACGTACTCGTCCCTGAACGTTCTAACGTCGGTCGAGAAGTCGATCAGCTTGAATCGATCGTTCGGCGTCAGTGTTGCCAGCAGCTGTTTTCCTGCTGCGCGCGCCTGCTGGATCTTCACACCTGACATCGATCCTGAAACGTCGAGTACCAGCGTCACATCTCGCGGAGTCACAACCGGGGCGACCGCTGGCGGCGAGAGCGTGACGAGCGCGAATCCGTCTTCACCGCGTGGCGCGTATGAAAGAACCGAGATGGAAGGCTCGCTGCTCCGCCTGACCGGAACAAGCAGGGTTATCTCGCTCGAGCTTCCGCTGACACTCACCACCCGGCGATCACCACGCCGGTTTGTGGTAAGTGCGTGGGTCGGCGAATACGCGTTGCCGTAAGCGCCGTCCGTTGGATAGGTGAGAGTAAAGGACCCGTGCGGCAGGCCAACCGAGCGCGTGTCGGCGAGTATTGCGACTCCGCTCGGTGCCTGCCGGCCTTTCGTGTAGTCAATCCGCAGCGCATCCCCTTCGCGCTCTGCTACCATCTGAAACCGCACTACCACTTTCTTCACTTCACCAGGCGCAATCGGAAAGATCCTTGCCCGCAACATTCCATATCCCATCCACTCCACGAGTGCGGGATCACGTTGCTGTCGGACTATCTGTTCATAGACCGCGCGAGCACGATCGGCTGACATTGTTTCACCTGACACCATCTCTCCGTTGATCGAGAGCTTGAGGTCCTGAAACGCTGCGCCTTTTGGTAGAGGAAAGACGTAATCCGCCTCGCCAAGGCCGCTGCCGCGATTCACGAACGTCTCGGTTACCTCATATCGAAGCACCCGGTCGCTGAGCTCGGCTCGGACATCACTCGACTGTCGGAAAACCGTCGGCCCGAATGGAACGCACGGCCGACACGGTTTGGCCACCAGGCAGTTGACGGGTCTGCATGGCCTGGAAATGATGAGCCCCTGGCCTGAAAGGGTCAGCGGAGCGAGGGCGATCAAGAGGATTGCAATTGTGGAACGCATTTTTGTCTCGGGTTGAGATACCCATAAGACGCGTCCCGCTCCCGAACTTGCACATCGGCCCGAATTCCGCAGTTTTCTAGGCTGGCCCTACCTGGAGTTCGGGGGTGTATGCCTCGACTAGGTGCCCGGTCGTCGAGCCACTCGTACCTGGATCAATTGCCTCCGAATCGTTCGTGATATAGATACTTCCCCAAGATTCTGCGCGAACTGCGCGAGAGTTCAGTATCTCCCAGGCTCCGGTAGCGCGACCGGCTCGACATTGACGGCATCTTGCTCAAGATGAGTTTGTCCGGTTTCTCGGCATGTGCATTGCCCAGTGATTCACTGGCCGCAACCCAGGAATAAACTTATGGCGCACAACAATTCGAAGGAACAACTGGAAAAGGGGGAAGACGACGCCACCAAACGCTCCGGTGAAACTCATTCGGGAACTCCAAACCCGGATGACCCGAAGAATAGCCGGTCCACCGAGCACAAGAGCGGTTACGG